>JAFYQY010000059.1 GCA_017559685.1 Alistipes sp. | reverse complement strand
GTATTGAGCAACCACACATAACGGTTAATAACATTGCTTGCCATAGTCAAAATTTTTTCTACTTTTTTACAAATATACGAATAGGTGCGCAATAATGTTGCACACCCCTGCCATATATTAACACTAAACGATTAAAAAATTTGCAATGAATATGAATACGAACGATTTGAGAAAGCAGAAAACAAGCTACTACCAATGGCAAAAGTTGCGCTTGGAGGCGCTGCTTGCGGTTGTGCAATGTCAGGAGGAGTTATTTAATATTATACGCAAGTCGCAGAACTTAGCAGAGGCTAAAAAGAGTATTTCATCCCGCTTTAATCTTTCATCAAAGCAGGTTAATTTCTTGCTTAACTATGAACTTCGCAAATTTGGGGCGTTGGAATACGATGATCTCCAAAAGGAGTACGAGAAGATATTACGCTATTGCCAAATACTTGCACCAAACAAAAAAAAATTATAAATTTGTAGAACCTAAATCAACTTAAAAGGATGGAAAAGACCATGAGTTATGCAGAGAATCGCAAAAAACACCTTGAGTGGTATGCCAACGAGAAGAATTTGCCTATTGGCGGAACATGGCAGGGCAAAGGAGAGTATCCGCATATTCTGAAATTTGACGAAGCTAAAAACCAGAAAAAAAATCGAAAGAATAAGTGGGAAACTGTCTGCAAATGGAACCTGTTAAAGAGGGATTATCGCGATCTGTTCTTCGAATCGAAGATGCACCGTTTTGCTCACCATCTCTCCTCATCGCAGGTGTTGTGCTACAACTTTTTCCGCCCGCTTATTACAAAAGAGTCTCATCCCACGACCGTACTTATAAATCTGCTCTCTGAAAAGCTGGAAATAACTATCTCGCCGGATGCAAAGTGCGCCTTTGAATACTGCCCTGACAAAGAAGAGAATACTCAATTCGATTTTTATATCCAGGACGATACCAATCATCTCAAACTCTACTTCGAGATAAAATATACCGAATATGGGTTTGGAAAGGCTGAAGATGACGAGTCGCACCGAGATAAATTCCAAAATACCTACCTAAAAAAGTTTCTTCCGAAGGCTTATTGCTTGAAGAATCAAGAACCTCAATTTGAGGAGTTTGCAGAGAGTTATCAGCTTTATCGTAATGCGGTGCGTATTACGGATGAGAAAAAGTATTTGATTCTTTTGTATCCTAAAAAAAACACGGTTGTTGCTCATCAGGCAAACGAGTTTATTAAGAAGAATATCTCCAAAGATTATCAAAAGAACATAAAGTGTATTCATTGGGAAGATATAGCCAATCAAAACCCTAAACTCTACGAAAAATACTTTGCGGAGTAACTCACAAAAGCGGGGCAAAACACCTCGCTTTTTTCGTCAAAAACAGCCAATGGCTAACGGCCGATGGCTAAAAGCCAAAAAGTTTTCCGCTTTAATCCTGCTTTGCAGTCTTTTTCTCCTTCTTGCAAGACATAGTGTGCAAGCACCCTCTGCTCTTGCTTCGTGCGTCGGTTCCGTTTTCCACTCCAAGCTTTCAGCAAAAAACTTTTCAAGTTTTCCGTTTTCCGCTTTCCGTTTTCAGTTTGTTTTTCTATCTTTGTCGGTTAGTTAAGAAAGTAATCGATAAAACAAAGTTTTATGTCAAAGGAATTTAAGAGATATCTCATAACTTCGGCGTTGCCTTACGCCAATGGTCCTGTGCATATCGGACACCTCGCAGGTGTGTATGTACCGTCTGATATCTACACTCGCTACCTCCGTTTGCGTGGTCGTGATGTGATTTCGGTGTGCGGTAGCGACGAGCACGGTGTGCCTATCACAATCAAGGCAAAGAAGGAGGGTATCACCCCACAGCAGGTGGTAGATCGTTACCACGCCATCATCAAGGATTCGTTCGAGAAGTTGGGCATTTCGTTCGACATCTACTCACGTACTTCGTCTAAAACCCACGCAGAGACCGCTTCGGCGTTCTTCCGCAAGCTCTACGACGAGGGTAAGTTTGTGGAGCAAACTACCGAGCAGTTCTACGATGAGGAGGCTAAATCGTTCCTCGCAGACCGCTATATCAAGGGTACTTGCCCTAAATGTAGCGCTGAGGGCGCATACGGCGACCAGTGCGAGGTGTGTGGTTCGACACTCTCGCCAGAGGAGCTTATCAACCCATATTCTACGCTCTCGGGTGCAACCCCTGTAAAGCGTGAGACAAAGCACTGGTACTTGCCACTCGATCAGTACGAGCAGATGCTCCGTGAGTGGATCCTCGAGGGTCACAAAGAGTGGAAATCGAACGTTTATGGTCAGTGCAAGAGCTGGCTCGACGGCGGTTTGTTACCTCGTGCCGTAAGCCGTGACCTCGATTGGGGTATTCCTGTACCTGTTGAGGGCGCTGAGGGCAAGGTGCTCTACGTTTGGTTCGACGCTCCTATCGGCTATATTTCTGCTACTAAGGAACTTACACCAGATTGGGAGAAGTATTGGAAGAGCGAGGACACCAAGCTCGTACACTTCATCGGTAAGGATAATATCGTATTCCACTGTATCGTGTTCCCTTCGATGTTGAAGGCTCACGGTGGTTATATCTTGCCTGAGAATGTGCCAAGCAACGAGTTCTTGAACCTCGAGGGCGACAAGATTTCGACCTCACGCAATTGGGCTGTTTGGTTGCACGAGTACCTCGTAGACTTCCCTGGCAAGGAGGATGTTTTGCGCTACGCATTGTGCGCTACAGCACCTGAGACCAAGGATAACGACTTCACCTGGAAGGACTACCAGGCACGCAACAACAACGAGCTCGTAGCCGTACTCGGTAACTTCGTAAACCGTGCATTGGTGCTCACCAAGAAGTACTACGACGGCGTAGTGCCTGCGTGTGGCGAACTCACTGATTATGACCGAGATACAATCGCAGAGTTGTCGTCTATCAAGGCTTCATTGGAGGCAAATATCGAGAATTACCGCTTCCGTGAGGCGTTGAAGGACGCTATGAACTTCGCTCGTATCGGTAACAAGTACCTCGCCGACTCGGAGCCTTGGAAGTTGATTAAGACCGACGCTGAGCGTGTTAAGACTATCCTCAATATCGCATTGCAGATTACAGCAAACATCGCTATCGCTATTGAGCCATTTATGCCTTTCTCGGCTGCCAAGATTTTGAATATGTTGGCGTGCGAGAAGTTCGGTTGGGAGCGTCTCGGAGCTATGGATTTGTTGGCTGAGGGTCACCAGATTGGCGAGCCTACCCTTCTCTTTGAGAAGATTGAGGACGACGTTATTCAGAAGCAGCTCGATCGCCTTGCCGAGATTAAGAAGCAAAATATGGCTGCTGAGGTTAAGGCTGAGCCACAGAAGGCAGAGTGCACATTCGATGATTTCCAGAAGATGGATATCCGTGTTTCGACCATTTTGGAGGCTGAGAAGTTGCCAAAGACTAAGAAGTTGCTCAAATTGACTATCGACACCGGTATCGACAAGCGTACTATCGTGTCGGGTATTGCCGAGCATTTCACTCCTGAGGAGTTGATTGGTCAACAGGTTTTGGTACTTGTAAACCTCGCACCACGTGACTTTAAGGGCATAACCTCGCAGGGTATGATCCTTATGGCCGAGGATGCAACAGGTGCTTTGCGCCTCGTTCAGCCAAACGAGAAGACCAACAACGGCGCAATGGTTGGATAGTAGCGTGCGAATGTTCCACGAGGAACAGACGCAGCGGTGCGAGAGCAGAGTGTGCAAGTACGCTCTGCCGAGCCGCAAGGATGTCAAGACCGCTTAGCGGTATTAACAATAAGCAAGTAATTTATTGTATTTGAAGGAATTAGAGATGAATTGGAACGAATTAGAGTTCGAGTTCAACAGCACAGGCGGCGAAAATATCCGCCGATACTATAAGGATGGTGTGTGGGGTGAAGCTGAGTATTCGACCAGCGAATATATCCCCGTACATATGTGTTCAGCCTGTCTAAACTACGGTTTACAGGCATTTGAGGGTATCAAAGCTTTTCGTGGCGTAGATGGTAAGGTGCGAATTTTTCGCCCTTACGCACACGCTGCGAGAATGGCTGCAGGCGCACGCAAACTCTGTTTACCGATGGTTTCGGCCGACGAGTTCGTGGAAGCTTGTGTGGATGTAGTACGTCGAAATTTAGAGTTTTTACCACCCTACGAGTCGCAGGCGGCACTCTATATCCGCCCCATATTGTTCGGAACACGTCCTCGTTTGACAGTACGACCATCGAGCGAAGCGGGTTTTTGCGTATTCACAACACCTGTAGGCCCATACTTTAAGGATGGTATTCGCCCTATTAACGCTATTGTCAACCGCAATCAAGATCGTTCTGCCCCACTCGGCACAGGCGATGTTAAGGTAGGTGGAAACTACGCATCAAGTATGCTCTCTTACGAGGAGGCTCACGAGATGGGTTATAGCGCAGTTCTCTACACCGAATCTGTCGAGCACCGTTATATCGAGGAGTGTGGTGCAGCCAACTTTATTGCAATCAAAGGCAAGCACTATATCACTCCTAAATCGCCATCGATTCTACCATCGATAACTAACGATTCATTGATGCAACTTGCTGAAGATAAAGGTTTTACGGTAGAACATAGACCTGTAGACGTAGCTGAATTATCATCTTTTGAGGAGTGCGGAGCTTGCGGAACGGGTGCTATCATAACCCCACTCGGTAATGTTTTCGATCCAGAATCAGGCGAGAAAATTCACTACGGAGACGAGGTAGGCCCAGTATTATTAAACCTTTATAAGTCGTTACAAGATATACAATACGGTCGAGTTCCCGACATTCACAACTGGTGTGTAGAGGTTAAATAATCTATCCTACAGACAAAAACAAAGAGATGTTCCACGTGGAACATCTCTTTTATTTATCTCATTCAAACCTGTTCCACGTGGAACATTATCTTCCAAAATTAACCAACAATACATTTACATCGGCAGGAGAGACACCAGGTATTCGTGATGCCTGACCGATTGTTGTAGGTCGAATACGATTGAGTTTTTGGCGAGCTTCGATAGTCAGCGACTGCATTGACGAATAATCGAAACCTTCAGGAATGGTAATATTCTCCAAACGATGAAGTTTTTCTGCTACCTGACGTTCACGCTCGATATATCCCGAATACTTAATTTCTATCTCCGCCTCCTCAATATCGGCTGCGGTAATTCCGTTTTCACGAACAAATTTTGCGAGCTTCGGAAGAGCACCAACCAAACCTGCAAGAGTCAAATCGTTGCGCAAAGCGAGGTCGAAAATCTTTTTTCCGTGCGAAAGTTCGGGTAAACCGAGCGAAATTAAATAGTTTTGAATTTCGCATATTTTCGCACTCTGTGTGCGACAGTACGAAATAAGCGAATCTACACGTGAAATTTTTTCGTTATATTTTTCGTATCTTTTTTCAGAAATCAAACCTAATTTATAACCAAGAGGAGTAAGTCGACGATCGGCATTGTCCTGTCTCAACAAAATTCGATACTCAGCTCGAGAGGTAAACATTCGGTATGGCTCATCGACTCCCTTCATCACAAGGTCGTCAATCAACACTCCAATATAAGCCTCGTCTCGTTGCAAAACGATAGGCTCGGCACCCTCGACACGCAATGAGGCATTGATACCTGCCAATAAACCCTGCGCCGCAGCCTCCTCATAGCCTGTAGTACCATTGACCTGACCCGCAAAATACAGATTATCAATAAGTTTGCTCTCCAACGAGTGCTTCAACTGTGTAGGCGGGAAGTAATCATACTCGATAGCGTAGCCCGTACGGTAGGCGTGCACATTCTCTAAACCCCTAATCTGGTGAAGGGCAGATAGTTGCACCTCGTAAGGAAGCGATGACGAGAAGCCATTCAGGTAGTATTCGTTTGTGGTGCGTCCCTCAGGCTCGAGGAAGAGCTGATGCTGCTCTTTATCGGCAAAGGTGCGCAATTTATCCTCAATGCTTGGACAGTAGCGAGGGCCTATACCCTTGATTGTACCATTGAAAAGTGGAGAATCTTCGAAGCCCGTACGAAGTGTGTCGTGCACCTCCTGCGAGGTATAAACCAAGTAGCAAGGCAGCTGCTCACGAACAGGCTCAGTCTCGTCGGAAAACGAAAACTTCGAGGGGTTTTCATCGCCAGGTTGTTCATCCAAAATAGAGAAGTCGATAGTACGAGCATCCAATCGTGCAGGAGTTCCTGTTTTCATTCTTCCAACCTCAACTCCTTGATTTACAAGGCTTTCGGTTACTCCATACGATGCAGCATCGCCCGCACGACCACCTCCGGCATTGTTGCGACCGCAGTGCATCAAACCCGAGAGGAATGTTCCAGCAGTAAGAACTATTGTCTTAGTCTCGAACTCTACCCCCATTTGCGTTTTTATGCCCTTTACGCACGGTTTTTCGCCTTTGTGGGTAAAGAGTATATCCGTAACCGAATCTTGCCAAATAAATAGGTTTTCTCTGTTTTCCAGGCGGTATCTCCACTCGGCCGAGAACTGCGCCTTGTCGCACTGCGCTCGAGGGCTCCACATAGCGGCTCCTTTCGAGCGATTGAGCATACGGAATTGAATAGTCGAGAGATCGGTAACAATACCCGTTTCGCCACCGAGAGCGTCGATTTCACGCACAATTTGTCCCTTTGCAACACCTCCAATAGCGGGGTTGCACGACATAGCGGCAAACTTGGTCATATCCATCGTTACGAGGAGCGTACGACATCCTCTGCGAGCTGCAGCCGAAGCCGCCTCGCATCCTGCGTGTCCCGCACCTATAACTATAACATCGTAGCTTTGCACCATAACCTTCTCTAATTCTGCGCTTTACATTCCGACGTCTGCATCTCTTCCCAGAGAGCAAGATACTTATCCTCCTTCTTGTGCATCTGCTTTTCCGCACGAGGAGTCTTATCCTTCTGACCGCAGAGGTGGAGTACACCGTGCACGATCACACGCATCATCTCCTGGCGTGCAGTTGCTCCATAGAGACGAGCATTGTCGGCTACAGTCTCTACATCTATAAATATATCGCCTGCGATATAGCCCTCTTTGAGGTTGCTATCGTCGAAAGTTATGATATCGGTGAAGTAGTCGTGACCGAGGAACTCGATGTTCATAGCACGATGGCGCTCTGCTGAGCAGAAAACGTACGAAATTTCCTCTATTTTATACTCTCCCTCCTGGAGTGCCACCTCACGCAACCAACGGCGAATAAGCCTTTTTTTAGGCAAACGATAGTTGCAGTCGTCAGTATAGAATTGAATATCCATAGCGCAAAGATAGTAAAATCTGTTTCAATGAGAAAATCGGAAGAGTTTTCCCCTTTATCGATGTCCACCCCACTTGCCAACAGTTTATATTGTTTTTTAATTAAATTTTAATAGATTTAATAAATATAAAAATAGAAACAATAACAATAATAGCTGTTGAAAGTGTTGATAAATTTTTTTGAGAAAAAGTTGCTAACCGAAGTTTTTTAAAAATTTTAGAAAGGGTAGTGCTAACCGCCTGATAATGATAGTTTAGACTACCCTTTTTCAACAAATGTTTATAAGTGGTTTCAACATATAAACACCATTTATTTTCAACATTTGCTATCTGTTTTTATTTGATAAAAGTGATAACAATTTTTAATAATTTGGAGCTTCTTTCAATATCTCGAAAGTTATTACGACTTATTAAAAGTTTTCCACCCGTTATCAACACTATTTTTCCATCTTATCAACAACCTTTCGAGCTATTTGTCGATAGATATCCTCAACCTCCGAAATAGTGTTTGTAGCAGGGTTTCCACTGTCGCCCGACTCCATAATGCCTTGAATTATAGGTACTTCGCCTAATAATTCTACACCAACCTCCTCTGCATACTTCGCTGCACCACCCTTGCCGAAGATGTAGTAGCGATTGTTCGGCAACTCGGCCGGTGTAAACCACGCCATATTCTCTACAACTCCCAAAATAGGGATGTTTACATTCGGATTTCGGAACATCTCGACGCCTCGAACTACGTCAGCCACAGCGACTTGCTGTGGGGTAGAGACTATGATTGCTCCGCCAATGCGCAATTCGTTAATTATTGACAAATGGATGTCGCCTGTACCTGGGGGAAGATCAATTAATAAAAAATCTAAATAACCCCACTCAGTTTGGTGTATAAGTTGGCGTAAAGCGCTGTTAGCCATCGTTCCACGCCACAAAAGTGGGTCGGTAGGACGGATAAACATAGCGATAGAAATAAGCTTCACTCCCCCAACCTCGGCTGGTACTATATAGTCTCTGCCATCTACCTGTTTTGCATCGGGTAAATACTCCTCGCAACCAAACATTTTCGACTGCGATGGGCCGTAGATATCAGCATCGAGAATACCAACCTTATAACCCTCTTTTATGAGTGCAGCGGCGAGGTTTGAGGTTACAGTAGACTTGCCTACTCCACCCTTGCCTGAAGCTACTGCTACGATGTGTTTTATATTTGATATGGTCGAGTGTTGGTGCATCTCCTCGATAGCGGCATTCTTAGCAGCTCGCTCGGCACTCTTTTCACCCTCTTTTACAATAACAGATACCTTATAGTCGGGGTAGACTGCAGTGATAGTCTGCTCTACCCTACTCTTAATCTTCATTGCAAACGGATCTCGAGCCTTGCGGAAGATAAGACCTACGACGATCTTATCGCCCTCGATCTCGGCTCCCTCGAAGATGCCAGCAGTAACGATATCCTGCTCTAATTCGGGATGAAAAACACCCGTTAATAACTCTTTTATTCGTGACCTCATAAAACAATTAAAAGTTGAAAATGCAAAGTGAGATATTCTTCACCTCTAATTTTTCATTCTTCATTTTTAATTTATACTGAAAGTATATGGGCAGTACGCCTGTACACCCTCACGCTCAATCTCACGCTTGATTAAGTTGTACATCTCGGCAACCTCGGCCATATTCTGATCCACTACGGCAGCCTTAGCCTGAGTGTTGAGCGACTGCAGTAACTGCGCCATAGGAGGTAAATCTTCCAATACCTCCTCAACACGAAATTTATCTCCGAGGTTTGCGCTATTTACTGCAAATGCGATAGCCTCACGCAGACCGCCATTTGCGTCGGCAAGACCGAGCGTAACAGCGCTACTACCCGACCATACTCTACCCTGCGCAATCTCTAACACCTTCTCTTTCGGGAGGTTACGACCATTTGCAACCTTTGTGGTGAAGGTCTCGTAAACCTTATCCACCGAGCGAAGCAACGCTTTGCGCTCCACATCGGTAATCTTGCGGGTGCCGATACCCATAACGTTACTTCCGAAGTCGGCCGAATCGCCCGTTTTTACAACGTCGGTGGTTATGCCGAGCTTCTCGTTGAGCATATTCTTACCCTCGATAAGTGTACCGAATACGCCGATTGAGCCTGTCAAAGTGAGTTTATCGGCAAAGATAGCATCTGCACCAGCCGAGATATAGTAACCGCCGCTTGCAGCATACGAACCCATCGAAACAACTACAGGCTTCACTTTGCGGAGCAACTCGACCTCTCGCCAGATAACATCGCTTGCCAAAGCACTACCGCCTGGCGAATTGACACGCAAAACTACAGCCTTGATATTGTCGTTATTGCGAGCCTTTTTTAGCAAATTCACGAGGTTTGCACTATATACATTATTATCCTCGCCCTCGCCGTCGTAGATAGCACCCTCGGCATAGACGATACCCACAGCAGGGGTATTGTAGTTTACAAATTCGATGTTGAGCAGCGCATATTCGCCTAACGAGAGAATGTTGTAGTTACCATCCTTGTCCTCCTCTACGCCATACTCTGCGAACTTATCAGCCATCTCGTCCTCGTAGATGAGAGCGTCTACCAAACCGTGTTTGAGAGCATCCTCAGGAAGGGTTATATAGAGAGAACTAGCCAACTTGTTGAGTTTGTTGGCATCGAGACCACGACTTGCGCAGATAGCCTCGAGCAAAACATTCCACGAATCATCCACCAAAGCCTGCATCTGGGCACGATTCTCGGGCGACATATCCTTGCGAATATATGGCTCTACGGCACTCTTATACTTGCAGACAGTAGGGCGGAACGCCTCAACCTTCAAACCGAGTTTGTCGAATGCACCCTTCATAAAGACAGAAGGGTAGGCTAAACCCATCCATTGGAAAGCACCCTCGGGGTGGAGGTAAACCTTATCAGCAGCCGATGCGAGATAGTACAAAGCCTGCGAGTAGCTCTCGTTGTAGGCCACAACGAACTTGCCACTCTGCTTGAAGTCGATAATTGCCGCACGAAGTTCCTCGAGAGCACCCGAAGTGATATCGCCCTGACCCGAGAAGTTGAGGTATAAACCCTTGATATTCTCGTCATACTTGGCGTGCTCGATAAGCTGCAACACCTTCAGGAGGTGAGTGCTTGGAGTTGCCGACATAGTAGTGAAGTCGAAACCTGCGAGAGGGTCTCGTGATGGAGCCTCCGTGATAGTCTCGGCCAAATCTATCTTGAGAATGGTCTGTGGTGTAATAACGGGCAGATCGGTCTGCTCGAAGAGAGACGAAAAACCAGCAAATACGCTAAACCACATCGACCACGAAATAATCGATCCTACAAACATTGCGAGTAGGGTAGCTCCAAAAACTTTCCAAAAATTCATAACAAATCAATATTTGGGGTTAAAAAACAATTCCACACTACAAAGATATAAAAAAAGAGGAAACTATGTTCCTCTTTAGCAATATATTTTAGCACAAAATTAATACAAGTAAAAGACTATTCCGACGGCGTGGCAGAGCATTGCTAAATTTATCAACAGGTGCCACACGAGATGATGATATCTAAAACCCTTCTTAGCGTAGACCGCCGCACCGATAGTATAAAATATTCCGCCTGCGCCAATCAGCGCCAAAAGTGGGGTAGAGGAACTCTGCCAAAAGAGAGGGAAGAAGATAACAATCATCCAGCCCATAATAAGGTATATAGTAAGACTTATCGATGGTATAGAGCGTCTCGCCAACGACTTGTAGAAGATACCGAAAAGCACCATAACCCACTGAATGATAACAATTAACGTTCCTTGCCATCCGCCAATAACGTAGAGCGCAATCGGAGTATACGAACCTGCAATAGCGAGGTAGATCATTATGTGGTCGAGAATATGGAAAACCGCTTTGTGCTTCGAGTCGGGTTGCATCGAGTGGTAGAGTGTCGAGCAGAGAAACATCAAAAATATGCAGATGATAAATATCGACACACCCACGCTTGCGAGTACGGGAGCTGCCGTGCCGTGAACGAATGCCCATACGGCGCAGAAGGGTAGTGCAAGCAGCGTCAAAACAGCCATAACTCCGTGCGATACGGCATTTCCAACCTCCTCGCCGAAGGTTGGGATATAGATTAACTTTTTGAGTTTTTCTTTCATTTCGACTAAATTTTATGGCGGCAAAGGTATTGAAAATTTTCTCTAAAAAATAGCGTATTTATGCGTAATTGTGTCGAAAATGGGCTGTGCTAAACGGGCTGTGCTAAATTTTCTTGACGAGAATTGCACTATTTTGCTCGAAAAATCGTAATTTTGCGATAGCAAAACAAAAAACTATGGAGAACAAGATTGCAAGAATCGAGGAGTTGAAGCGTGAGAAGGGTGTAGTCATCCTTGCGCACTACTATTGTCGTCCCGAGGTACAGGGTGTTGCCGACTTTTTGGGCGACTCGTTGGCTCTCTCGGTCAAGGCTCGTGATATCGATGCGAAGACGATACTCTTTGCTGGAGTTCACTTTATGGGCGAAACCGCCAAGGTGCTCTCGCCCGAGAAGAAGGTCTTAATTCCAAACCCCGAGGCAACCTGCTCGCTTGCCGAGTCGTGCAAGGCAGAGGAGTTTGCCAAGTTCAAGGCACAACACCCCGAGGCGGTGGTTGTGGCCTATGTTAATACCACCGTGGGCGTTAAGGCGCTGACCGACATCTGCTGTACATCGTCGAATGCGTTGCAGGTTGTAGAGTCGATCCCGAGCGATAAGCCTATTATCTTTGCTCCCGACAAGAACCTCGGCTCCTATATCCAGAAGGTTACAGGCCGCCAGAATATGATTATGTGGAATGGAGCGTGCCACGTGCACGAGAAGTTCTCGAAGGAGGGAATCATCGAGCTTAAGAACGCACACCCCGAGGCATTAGTGGTAGTTCACCCCGAGTGCCGTGGCGAGGTTGCCGAGCTGGCCGACTATTGCGGCTCTACGGCGGGCATTCTCGACTACTGTGGCAAGAGCGAGAGCAACACCTTTATCGTAGTTACCGAGCCTGGTATCTTGGCCGAGATGGAGAAGAAATATCCATCAAAGACATTTATTCCTGCGCCGTCGGTTGAGGGTAAGTCGTGCAACGAGTGTGAGTATATGAAGATGATCACTCTCGACTCTATTATCGCTTGTCTCGAGAACGAGTCGCCAACAATTGAACTCGATGAGGAGACACGACAGAAGGCTTCGAAGTCTATCGAGGCAATGGTGAAAGTAGGGTAAGTATTTGATTAGAGACGTTAGGGGAATTAGAGAGTTTAAGGAGTTTAGGGAAAATCTCTAAATTCACTACTAACTACTCTCTACTCACTAATAAAAAAGGAAGGGTTGTCCCTTCCTTTTTTGTTGTTTACTTTTTTAAGACCTTCGCTTTCGAAGCGTCGAGTTGCTTGAGGTTGTTGTTTATGTAGTTGCTGAACTCCTTCCAGGTGTAGAATGGAGCGCTCTTCGACTTGATAGGGAGGTAGGCATCACGCTCGTTGATGAGCGAACGAACCAACACCTTGCCCTGCTTGTTGCGATAGAGCACAATCTGCAGGTTTGCCGCCATAGGAACAATAGTTCCGTGGTTGAACGAGGTTGTTGCCAGCTCTAAATTCTCGTTCCACTGTGGCACGCAACCCTCATAGCCAAGCACCGACAAAATTGGGCCTACGTATGAGTCGTGAGTGAAGCGGAGGTTTGCAACATCTGGGTTCTTACCGTCGATTGCCGCCTGTGCCTTGTTGAGGATATCCTCGGCCATAGGGCGCATATACGACTGGTAAGCCTCGACATAATCTTTGCCTCGACCCATAGAGGAGTTCACCCAATTGGATGTTTGGTGAATATAGAGACCCAATAACTCCTTTGGAGTAAAGAGACGTACGAGCAACTCACGGTCGCCGTGACCGAAGTTCTCGCCAAAAAGGAGTGAAATGATGGTGTGACGAGCAACCATAAAAGGTTTGTTGTCGCCACATTTTGTAACGAACGCCTCGGGGTCGGTCGTAACCTTCGAGATAAACGACGATACGTCGTAGCTTCTCTCCAACTCCTTCTGAGCCTCGTTCCAAGCACCCGCCTTCTTGAGGTCGGTGATAATCTTCTTCTCCTCCTTTGTGAAAGATGGGTCATTTGCCAATGGGCGAATCATCCACAAGTCCGACTTGCGGGCGTGTTGTGTAACCTTTATAGATGGCACCTTGCCCTTAATTGCGTTGGTGAATGCTGCCATCGAGAAGACGCATCGCAACGAAACACTCGACTTTGCCTCGATAGAGCCGCTCTCGAACACCTTGCCGAAATTCTTGTATGCACGCTCGCCGATTTCGTTCCACTGCTCGAAGCCGAGTGGTGCGAGTTCGCCGTCGTTGCCCTGCTGAGCGTCGTAAATCTCCTTAATCTTCTTGTGGAGTTGCTTTCCATCCTCGGTGAGGATGCCGAGCTCGTTTGCCTTATCGAATACGCCTAATGCTCTTTTGAAATATTTGTCGCTACGCTCATAGCGTGATCCGTGACGACCTACCAACGAAAAGTAGAAAGGCTCGTAACCGTCGGGTGCGGTTGCAATCTCGCCAAACGGAACTCCTGGATAGACCGAAGCCTCGGGATAGGCAAGATTTGGATATTTGCTAATGCTCTCGAGAACAGCCTCGGGAGTCTGCGCAAATGCCGCTACAGAGAGCAACAGCGCAAGGATAAAGGTTGTAATTCTTCTCATTTTAATTAGGTTTATTTATGCAAAGATAGACATTTTTTGTAACTTTGTCATTCGAAAAATATTAAAACTATGTCTAACACACAAATTCTACGTCGTCAATTTCTTGCCAATGTGGCGCAAACTTCGCCTTCGCCTATGCTCGTAGGCGTGGAGCGTGCCGAGGGCGTATTTTTCTATACCCCCGAAGGGAAACGCTATTTCGACCTCGTGTCGGGAGTGTCGGTCAGCAATGTCGGTCACGCCAACCGTGATGTTGTCGAAGCGGTAAAACAGCAGGCCGAGCGCTATATGCACGTTATGGTCTATGGCGAGATGGTCGAGCGACCACAGGTGGAGTATGCCGTAGAGATTGCCGAGGCGTTGCCCGAGCCACTCGAGAGCGTCTACTTCCTCAACTCGGGAGCCGAGGCTGTCGAGGGAGCTTTGAAGTTGGCAAAACGCTATACCCACCGCACCGAGATGATATCGATGCGCCGAGCTTATCACGGCTCGACACACGGAGCTATGAGTATGATGGGCGAGCCCGAAGGCGAGGAGTGGAAGAATGCTTTCCGTCCTCTCTTGCCTGACTGCAAGGCGTTGGATTTCAACTCGTTCGACGATTTAGAGAAGATTACCGAAAGAACTGCGTGTGTGTTGTGCGAGCCGGTGCAGGGCGAGGCGGGAGTGCGACTTCCACAGGAGGGCTACTTGCAGGCTCTGCGCAAGCGTTGCGACGAGGTGGGTGCTCTGCTTATCTTCGACGAGATTCAGGTCGGAATGGGACGTTCGGGCGAGATGTTCGCCTGTCAGAAGTATGGCGTAACACCCGATATTATCTGCCTTGCGAAGGCCTTTGGCGGAGGTATGCCACTCGGAGCATTTGTGTCGTCGAAAAAAATTATGGATTCGTTGCAGGATAACCCTGTTCTCGGTCATATTACCACCTTTGGTGGTCACCCCGTATGTTGTGCTGCGGGCTTGGCGGCGTTCCGCTACCTCAAAAAGCACAATGTCGTAGCCGATGTCGAACGCAAGGGTGCTCTGTACGAGGAGTTTCTCCACGACCACCCTGCCGTACTCGAGATTCGTCGCAGCGGTCTCTTGCTGGCAGTCGAACTTGGCACTGAGGAGCGACTTTTCAAGGTTATGGAACTCTTCAAAGAGGCGGGCATCTTGAGCGATTGGTTTCTCTATTGTGCTACCGCTTTCCGTATCTCGCCACCGCTTGTAATTTCCGACGAGGAGATTCGTGAGAGTGCCGAAATCATCCGCCAGGTTCTCGATAAGTTGTAGAATAAATCTCTATAAATGAGCACATTACCAACGCTTATAGTCCTGTCGGTCTATGTCGTTCTGCTCTTTGTGGTGGCACGACTTTCGGGGCGTAATGCCGACAACGCACGCTTCTTCACGGGTGGTCGCACTCAGCCGTGGTGGGTTGTGGCGTTGGCTATGGTGGGTGCTCCGATGACGGGTATAACCTTTATCTCGGTGCCTGGTGCCGTCGGGGGAGAGGGCTTCGCCTATCTACAGATGGTATTGGGTTTCGTTGTTGGTAGTGTGATTATTGCCTATTGGCTCATTCCGCTCTACTACCGCCACAATGTAACCTCGCTCTACGAATATCTCGATAACCGCTTTGGTGTGCGTAGCCATAAGATGGGTGCGTGGCTCTTTCTTGTCTCGAAAATCTTGAGTGCCTCGTTGCGAGCCTTTGTGGTGTGCGTGGTGTTGCAACAGTTGCTTTTTGGCGCTCTCGGTGTGCCATTCTGGACTACGACGCTGATATTTATGTTGCTTGTATGGCTCTATACCTATCGTGGGGGTGTTGGTACGGTCGTGTGGAGCGACCTTCTCAAGACGCTCTGTATGGTGCTCTGTGTGGTGCTGTGCGCCACTTTCCTGCTTCGTGAAATAGGTGCTCCCGTTGCCGATGTGGCAAAGGAGGCCTCCGATATGGGGCTTACAAAGATATTTTTCTTCGACGACATACTCTCTAGTAACCACTTCGTGAAGATGTTTCTCTCGGGCGTCTTTATGATTGTTGCGATGACGGGACTCGACCAAGATATGATGCAACGAGCCTTGAGTTCATCGTCGCAACGCCTGGCACAGCGCAATATGGTTGTTGCGTCGTTGTTGCAGACGGTGGTTATTGCGATGTTGCTCTGCCTCGGAGCGTTGCTCTATCTCTATACCGCCAAGAACGGAATTTCGGTAGCAAAGCCCGACGAGACGTTTGCTGCGGTCGCTTCGCAGGAGGGTGTGCCGACCATTCTCTCGGTGTTGTTGGTGTTGGGAGTGGTCTCGGCGTCGTTCTCCTCTACGGGCGGTGCGCTGACCTCGCTGACAACCTCGTTTACGGTGGATATTATCAAAAATAAGGAGCTTCCGACACCCCTTCGCAAGTGGTTGCACGCAGTTATGGCGGTGCTTTTGACCTTGTTGGTTTTGGCGTTCGAGTGGTGGAGTAGTGCAAGCACGATAGACCTCTTTTACCGCCTTGCAAGTTTCACTTATGGCCCACTGCTCGGACTCTTTGCCTTTGGCATATTCTCCAAGCGCCAAGTGAACGATAGACTTGTACCTGTGGTGCTTGTTGCGCCGATTCTATGTCTTCTTCTCGACTACTTTGCGCCACAACTTCTCAATGGTTATACCTTTGGCTTCGAGATTCTGCTCCTGAATGCAGGCTTGACAATGTTGGGGCTTCTACTTGTTTCGAAACGCCCTATAAAGCAATAAAAAAGCGAGGCATAACACCTCGCTTCTTTTTGGTTTCGGGTAGGATTAGATATCCGCAATCATCAATGCTGCAAGAGCAGTCTGGAGAGCCTTCTCGAATACAGGCTGATCAGCCTCCGAGAGAGAGTCGTAGTAAGCATCGATCTCAGCCATCACCTTGCTAAACTCAGCCTCGTTGTTTTGGTTCTGAACCATCTTGGCAGCCATCTCCATAGCTACGCTGTCGATTGCGCTTGGAGCACCCACTTTACCTGTCATATACGCCTCCATTGCATTGTCGAACTTCTCCTTCTCCTCGTCCGAGAGCTTCTCGAAGTAAGCATCAATCTCAGCGATAACCTTCTCCAACTCAGCCTCGTTGTCCTGG
>JAFYQY010000058.1 GCA_017559685.1 Alistipes sp. | reverse complement strand
GCGTCAAACTCTCTAAACTCTTTAATCTCCCTAAATTCACTACTCTCTACTAATAAGGTGCACCGTTTCAACTACTCGTTCTCTTTCCAGTCGCCGTGGGCTTTGATCAGGTCGATAAGACGTTCGAGGGCCTCCTCTTGTGGGATGTTGCGCTCGATGCACTCCTTGCCCTTATAGAGCGAGATGCGGCCAGCACCAGCACCAACATATCCATAGTCCGCATCGGCCATCTCGCCAGGGCCATTCACGATACAGCCCATAACGCCAATCTTCAAACCTTTGAGGTGCGAGGTGCGAGCCTTGATATCGGCTAACGCCTGCTCGATATTGTAGAGTGTGCGACCGCACGACGGGCAAGCGATATACTCTGTCTGCGAGAATCGAGCACGTGACGCCTGCAAAATCATCAACTCAAGCTCCTTCTGCTCCTCCTCCGAGAGTTGCGGTGCGTCGATCCACACGCCATCGGCCAAGCCGTCGAGCAAGAGCTGTCCCATATCGGCCGCGGCGTGGAGAGCAACCTCCTCCTTCGAGCCCTCGTAGTGGCGACGAATAACAACGGGTTGGGCGCCCTTGCTATTGAGAATTGCGGCACGCCACTCGGCGGTAGGATTGCCGCTTGTAGCCTCTATAACTATATAATCTTCTGTTATTTCGCTATGTGCAATTATCGGAGCCGAGGTGCGACGTCGGTACTCGGTTGGCGAGTATCGCTCGGGGTGCAAAACCTCGAATTCGCCCGTGCGGTTGGCAAAGTGCTCAACGAGCATCTTCGCTACGGGCACCTCATTCTCGGGCGCTTCGGTCAGCGAGACACGAATAGTATCGCCCACGCCATCGGCCAAGAGCGCACCGATACCTACAGCACTCTTAATTCTGCCCTCTATGCCATTGCCCGCCTCAGTTACGCCGAGGTGGATAGGGAACGACATATTCTCACGCTCCATAGCCTCGACCAAGAGGCGGTAGGCGTGAACCATAACTCGGGTATTGCTCGACTTCATCGAGACAACCACCTGGTCGAACTGCTCCTTGACACAGATACGCAAGAACTCCATTGCCGACTCGACCATTCCCGCAGGGGTATCGCCCAACTTATCGACGATATGCTTGGCCAACGAGCCGTGATTTACGCCTATGCGTAGCGCTACGCCACGCTTGCGACACTTCTCGATAAGAGCCTCCAACTCGCCACCGCTTGTGCGGTAGTTGCCAGGGTTGATACGCACCTTATCGACCGACTCGGCTGCGATAGAGGCGATCTCGGGCACGAAGTGGATATCGGCAACGATAGCGGTATCGTAGCCCTCCTTACGCACCTGCGCCACTATATCTCGCAACGCCTCACCCTCACGCTTACCCTGCGCTGTAAGGCGCACAATAGGTGCTCCAGCATCGGCTATGCGCTCGATCTGCGCCACGCTCGACTCGACATCCGCAGTTGCGGTATTGGTCATCGACTGCACCGCAATGGGGTTGTCACCACCAATGGTTGTTGCTCCGATTTTCACCTCGCAACTTGCTCTTCTTGTGTATTTGCTTAAATTCATAATGCAAATATATAAAATTTCTCTCGTCTCTCGTCTTTAGTCTCTCGTCTTTTTCGTATCTTTGCCCAAAAGATAATCGATTATGGATATAGCACAACAAAAACGTAAGGAGAATATCGCCGAGTATATCTTATACTTGTGGCAGATTGAGGACTTGTTGCGTGCATTGCAATTCTCGCCCGAGGCGATATATTCGACGCTGGTAAAGCCTCGCAAACTCGACTCACAGCAGGAGCAGATGCTCTTGGCGTGGTATATGGATATCGCCAACCTCCTCGTACAGGAGGGTAAGGAGAAGTCGGGACACCTCGACCACACCCTGCACCTTATATCCGACCTCCACGACCTCCACTTGCGTCTCTTGCAACAGAAGGATCTCGCCGAGGTCTACCGTATGCGTTATTCGCTTCTCACCCAGCACCTTCCATCGTTGCGTGCTCGTCTCGGCAAGGATAGCGAGATGAACGATACGGAGCTCTGCTTCCGTGCACTCTACGCCGCAATGCTCTACCGTATAAAGGGCGAAGGCGAGAAGGCGGTAGCCGACACCATCGAGGTTATCTCTCCATATATCGCCACTCTCGCTGACCTCTTCCACAAGGTCGAAAGGGGTGAGATTGATATGTTTAAGGAGTAAAAAACGGCACCATAATGCCGAAAACCGAAAAATAGAGCGATTTTTTCAAAAAAGGTTTTGCAAAATCGAAAAAAGGTTGTACCTTTGCACTCCGCATAGGGAAATTATGCGCTTAATTTTGAGAGTAAAACAATAAAAACTATACAATTATGGCAATGAAGAGAACTTACCAGCCATCGCGCCGCAAGCGCATCAACAAGCACGGTTTCCGTGCTCGTATGGCTACTGCGAACGGCCGCAAGGTGTTGGCTGCTCGCCGCGCAAAGGGTCGCAAGAAGTTGACTGTTTCGGACGAGGCAACTTTCAAGTACAATTAATCTGTAATCAATTACGATTAAATATAAAGGAGTGCAAATTGCACTCCTTTATATTTTTAAGCTATATCTGACTTTACGGCTTCTAACAAGAAAGACAAAGATCTCGGCTCTCGTCTATCGTCTAAAAAAGCCGAGTCTCACAACTCGGCTTTTCCGTTATCCAATCGGATTGAACTCATCCTTACCTACTCCACAGATTGGGCAAACCCAATCCTCAGGAATATCCTCGAAGGCTGTGCCTGGAGCGATACCACTATCGGGGTCGCCTACCGCTGGGTCGTAGACCCAAGCACACACGGTGCAAACATACTTTTTCATATCAACTTTCAGTTTTAACGTTTTTTCTACTTCATTGCAATCTCTGCTGCACCAACATTGTTGCCGTCCATATACAACTCAATCTTGTAGGTGCCAGGGATGAAGGCGCTACCCTTATAGAAGATGCTGACATCGACATCCTCGTTCTGGTAATCCACCTCACGAGACTCCGAGTAGCCCTTCTTCACGCCCTGATATACAAATGTAGGCGTTGCATCGGTCGAAAGGAGATAGCCATCAGGCGATGTAATGCATAGATAGATAGGTCGGTTGCCCGCCTTTGCCAACTCGTTTGCGCCAATAGTGAAGTCTACACGCAACTTAGCAGCCTTCGAAACACGTGAGACAACCTTGTCGTTAGCATTCAACGCCACGAGTGTAATGTCACGAGCGTGAAGTATCGAGCCCTGCTTAACCTTGTTTTGGAACTCCTTAGCCTGCTCCTCGGCCTTGTCGGCACGAAGGTTGAGCGACGAAATCTCCTGACGAAGGTTGACATTCTCGCCCGAGAGCTTCTTGTTGATGGTATTGAGCGAGTCGATCTGACGAAGATAGTTCTTCATCACGGCACGCAAAGTACCAACCTCCTTCTGATACTTCTTAATAGTGTTATAGTTCAAGCGACGCTCATTCTTGAGTTGCTCGATAGTTCTGGTTGCCTCGTTCAGAGTCGCAGCAATAGAGTCGCTCTCGAACTTCAACGAGTCGTACTCGCTAATCATATTGGTGAGCTCGCCCTGGATATTGTTACGCTCAACCTCCAACATCTGGTACTCCTCCTGCTGTTGGCGATTGAGGTTAAAATACAACACCGACAAACCTGCCAAGATAATGGCAAGCAAAACCACTACGATTTGGTAACCCTTGAGGGTCTTTTTCACCGCCTCGTTCTCACTCTTCTCTTCATTCTCATAACCCTCTTCCGGGGTGTAATCGTACTTATTATCCTCCATAGTTGTAGATTATTTTTGCAAATATAGTAATTTTTTTGCTATTCGTGCTGCTGTGGCTTTATTGCTGGTTTATGCGTCTGCTCCGTCGTCGCCTTCTCGGGCTCCGAGTCGAGCCAGCTTGTCAGCGGATAGCGCAACCCCTCATAACGACGAAGGTAGGCTCTAATTTCGCCCACTCGTACGGGCGAGGAGAGCATCACGGGAATCTTATTCTCGTCGTTGGTTATCCAAATAAAGAACTCCGTACCGTCAGTAAACGAGAACTCCTCCGACGAGCCTATCGTGCAGGCAAACTTCATCGTATCGAACCTGCCCAACCTCGGCACCTTAAGCTCCTCACGGCCTATAAAGCGATATTTCAGGTTACGAATCGTATCCTCCAGCACCATATCGAGTTCTCGGTGTTCGCCCACACTGAACGACTCCAAATCGACCGAGCGCAGATTGAAATAGAGCGACACCGCATCCATACTCTCCTTCGTGAGAGGCATCGTCTTCTCCTTAGGCGTCTCTTGTAGTTTTTGCGACCAAGTGTGCACCTTCATTGCTCGCCAATCGTAGCGATAGTTGCTACGGAAGGTATAGCGATCCTCCTTGATGTTGCTCTCGAAGCGCTGCGTGCGGAGAGTATTCTTATCCACCCATATATCGTAGGTGTCGTTCATATCGAAGAACCAACGGAAGAATGACAGCGTACGTCCATTGCCCGTCACACGATACATCGCTTTGCCGTCGAGGGTGTCGAGCTTCGTCGATACGGTAACCTCGCCAGCCTCGATATTCGGCACAAGCAATGCTCGGTAGGCTGCTCGATAGTAGAGCACCTCGCCAGGCTGAAAACGCTGTGCCGAGGCGGTTGCTACACCGATAAGAAGCAACAATGCAAATATCGCACCCTTTACTTTTCTGCTCATAATCGTTAAACGCACAACCCTACCTATATATTATGATATCTCCGAAAAATCGCCCTTATTTTCGGGAGCATAGCGACTACGCAACTCACGCAAAGCGATGTGATCGGGGTGTGCAAGCTCGGCATCGATATTCAAAATCGATATCGCCAACTCCTGCGCCACCTGCAAGATTTGATTATCGTAGGTTGGATTGGCAATCTTCAGATTGAAAGCCTCGCCACTCTGCATTGTTCCGTTTATATCGCCTGCACCTCGCAACTTCAAATCGAGCTCTGCCAACTCGAAGCCGTCGGTAGTTTGGCACATCGCCTCCAATCGCTTGCTCGACTCCTTCGACAACTTCTCGTCGGACATCAGCACGCAATAAGACTGCTCCGAACCTCGACCTACACGACCTCGCAGCTGATGCAACTGCGCCAAGCCAAATCGCTCGGCCGACTCGATAACGATGACCGTTGCATTAGGCACGTCGACGCCCACCTCGATAACCGACGTTGCAACCAAAATATCGGCTTGACCGCTCTTGAACTCCTCCATAGCTTGTTGCTTGAGGTCGGCCTTCATCTTGCCGTGGCACACCGCCACACGATATTTCGGCAATGGAAAATCTTGCACAATAGCCTCGAAGCCCTCCTGCAACGAGAGATAGTCCATCTTCTCGGACTCGGCAATAAGCGGATAAACCACATAAACCTGACGACCTCGAGCAATCTGACTACGCATAAAGTTCTGCAAAATCAATCGACCAGACTCGAAGTAGTGATAGGTCTTAATAGGCTGTCGACCCGGAGGCAAGCCCTTAATAACCGAGACATCCAAGTCGCCATACAATGTCATCGCCAACGTTCTCGGGATAGGCGTAGCCGTCATCACAAGGATGTGTGGCGGTTGCGCATTCTTAGTCCACAGGCGAGCTCGCTGCTCCACGCCGAAGCGATGCTGCTCGTCGATAATCACAAGTCCGAGGTTCGAGAACTGCACTCTATCCTCAATCAGAGCGTGCGTTCCCACCAAAATATCTATCTCGCCAGCCTCCAAAGCGGTCAAAATCTCTCGTCTCTCCTTTGTCTTTGTCGTTCCCGTCAATATCGCCAGACGCACAGGTACCCCCTCGCACATCTTCGACATCGATGCGAAGTGTTGGCGTGCCAAAATCTCGGTCGGCACCATCATACACGACTGGAAACCGTTGTCGCCCGCCAAAAGCATCGACAACAACGCCACTACGGTCTTACCGCTACCCACATCACCCTGCAAGAGGCGATTCATCTGAATGCCCGAGACGGTATCCTTGCGGATATCACGTACCGCCTGCTTCTGACCGTCTGTCAACTCGAATGGTAGTTTTGTATGATAGAAGGTATTGAACTTTTCGCCCACCTTCGGGAACAAGAAGCCGTCTCTGCGACCTGTACGCTCCGAGCGACGAGACTGAATATTGAGCTGTATGCCGAACAGCTCGTCGAATTTCAATCTATACTGCGCCTGTCGCAACTTCTCGGGCGACTGCGGGAAATGGATGTTGTAGAGCGCCTCGGAGAGCGACATCAAGCCATATTTGCGCACGACATACTCTGGCAGATGCTCCTTGATGTGACCTCGCACCACACCCCACAACGAACAGACAATATTGTAAAGTCCCTTTCCGCCAAGCGTAGTCGAGACCTTCTCGGTCGAGGAGTATATGCCCTGCAAGCCACTCTCGACCTTGCGGGCAAGTGCCTTGTCAATAACCTCGATTTCGGGATGTACCATCGAAAATTCGCCACGAAAGAACGAAGGACGACCAAAGACGATATACTCTCTGTTGTGTTCGATAACCTTATCGATCCACTTGATACCTCTAAACCATATCAACTCTACCCTACCCGTCTCGTCGGCCATATAGACCGAGAGTCGCTGTTTGCGTCCCTCGCCCGAGAAGGACTTGCCAATAACCTTTACTCGCAATTGGATATAAGCCGAGGCGTTATCCTCGGTTACCTCCCTTACTTTGTAGGTCTTCGAGCGGTCGATATATCGGAATGGGAAGTGGTAGAGCATATCACGCATAGTGACAATACCAAGCTCCTTCTCGAGCAACTTGGCACGCACCTCGCCTACGCCTTGCACAAACTTAATCGAATTATCGAGCATACTTCCCATAGTGCAAAGATAACAATCTTAATTAAAAATTAAGAATTAAAAATTAAAAAATTTAACTACTACCTACTCACTACTCTCTCGAAAAAAATCTCAACTCAAAATTGTTGAAAAAAATCTCTCGTCTCTCGTCTTTCGTCTCTTGTCTTTTTACTATCTTTGTCGTCACTATGACGAATGAAGAGATTTTGCGGGGTTTGAACCCTGCGCAACGAGCTGCTGTCGAGGCTTACAACGAGCCTTCATTGATTATTGCCGGTGCTGGATCGGGCAAAACACGAGTATTGACTACCCGTATCGCCTATATGTTGGCGCAGGGCGTTCCTGCTCACACGATTATGGCGCTGACATTTACCAATAAGGCCGCCAACGAGATGCGTGAGCGTATCGAGAAGATGGTCGGCCCACAGAGTCGCTACATCTGTATGGGTACTTTCCACTCGGTATTTTCACGAATCTTGCGTGAGAATGCCGATGTGTTGGGTTACCCAAAGGAGTACACAATCTACGAGACCAACGACAGCAAAAATCTCATCAAAACAATCATCAAGGAGCGAGGTCTTAACGACGACAAGTACAAGCCAAACGTTATCGCATCACGCATTTCGATGGCGAAGAACAACCTCGTCACCCCTGGTGCATATCTCCAGAATTCAATCTTTGCAACCGAGGACAGACGTGCGCAGATACCCGAGTTTGGCGACATCTACGCCGAGTATTGCCGTCGTTGCAAGCTCAACGGAGCAATGGACTTCGACGACTTGCTCCTGCAGACAAACATCCTTTTCCGTGACCACCCCGAGATATTGGCTCGCTATCAGGAGCGCTTCCAATATGTGTTGGTCGACGAGTATCAGGATACCAACAACGCACAGTATATCATCGTTCGTCGTTTGGCACAGTTCCACTCACGCATCTGCGTAGTGGGCGACGATGCTCAGAGTATCTACTCGTTCCGAGGTGCCAAAATCGAGAATATTCTCTCCTTCCAGCGTGACTACCCGCAGGCTAAGGTCTTTAAGTTGGAGCAGAACTACCGCTCAACACAGACTATCGTCGATGCGGCAAACTCGGTTATCGAGCACAACTCTCGCAAGCTGAAGAAGCGCTGCTTCTCGGAGGGTGCAAATGGCGAGAAGATTCGCATCTTCAAGGCCTACACCGACCGTGAGGAGGCCGACTTGGTAGTTATGGACTTGCGTGACAGGGTGCGTGAGAGCGGTCGTAGTTGGAACGACGTTGCGATTCTCTATCGTACCAACAACCAATCGCAGGCGTTGGAGAATTCATTGCGTCAGCGAGGCATTCCATACGTTATCTACAAAGGCAGCTCGTTCTTCGACCACAAGGAGGTCAAGGATATGATTTCGTATATCCGTCTCATTATAAATCCTCGTGACAACGAGGCGTTCAAGCGCATTATCAACACTCCAGCTCGAGGTATCGGCGACACCACCGTTGCTCGCATCGAAGCGATAGCGCAGGAGAAGCAGATTTCGATGTGGGAGGCGGTTGACACTATGGTCGAGCGCACCCCTGCCGATGCAGTCGAGAAGGCTATCGTAAAGAAGGTTACCGACTTCGTATCGCTCATCCGTTCACTCTCGTTGGAGCGTGAGCATAAGGGGTTGTGCGACTTCGGTAAGGAGGTGGCAGTACGAAGTGGCTTGTTGCCATTCTACACCACCCAAAACACCCCTGAGGCGCAGTCGGCAGTGGCAAACTTGGAGGAGGTTATCAACTCGATGCAGATGTTCAACGAGCAGGTCGAAGCCGAGATTCGCAATGGCGAACGAGAGGATTTCGAGGGGGCTACAATCGAGGAGTGGTTGCAGTCGCTGATGCTCTTGACCGATATGGATCAGAAGGATGACGAGGAGGAGAAGGAGCGTGTAACCCTTATGACCGTTCATTCGGCCAAAGGTTTGGAGTACGACTATATCTATGTGGTGGGATGCGAGGAGAATCTCTTCCCATCGGTGCGCTCGGTCGACACCCTCGAGGGTATCGAGGAGGAGCGACGTTTGTTCTATGTGGCGCTCACACGAGCTAAGTCGTTGGCGACACTCTCGTGCGTGGATATGCGCTTCAAGTGGGGAAATATGGAGTTCTCGAAGCCGAGCCGATTCCTCTCGGAGATTGACGAGCAGTACGTGGAGTGCGACTTCGACCTTCACAAGCCTCGTAGCGAGCAGAGTCGAACAACCAGCACTGGTGGCGCTTCAAAAGACGAGACCGCTTTGGATGCTCTGCGCCGTCGTTTCGATGTTCGCTACCAACAGAAGAGAGAGGAGAGGCGAGAGACGAGAGATGAGAGAAAATCGTCGATTTTCACTTCGCCTATCTCGGCAAAGAAGGAGTCTACGCCGCAGCGAGATGTCTCGGGTATGCGTCGAATGAACACCTCGACCGTAGGTCAGGTCACCTCGGAGGTGTGCGCCTACTCGGTGGGCGATCGTGTCGAGCACGCAAAGTTCGGACGTGGCGAAATTGTACAGGTTGTACCTCTTGCTACCGACCATAAACTCGTTGTTCGCTTGGCTTCGGGCGAGGAGAAGACCTTGCTTGCCAAGTTGGCAAAACTCACAAAACTATAGTCGACAATGAGACGAGAGGTGAGATATAAGGCTGTAATCGACTACTTCGAAAAGGCGATGCCTGTGGCGGAGAGCGAACTCAACTTCGAAAACCCCTACCAGCTATTGGTGGCGGTTATTCTCTCGGCGCAGTGCACCGACAAACGAGTAAACCTCACTACCCCTGCACTATTCAAGGCCTACCCCACCCCTTTCGACTTGGCAAAGGCGTCGGTCGAGGATATATACGAGTACATTCGCAGTATCTCCTACCCAAACAATAAGGCGAAGAACTTGGCGGCGATGGCTCGTATGCTTGTGGCGGAGTTTGGGGGCGAGGTACCGAGCGATATCGAGCAGATGATGCGTCTGCCAGGCGTAGGTCGCAAGACGGCAAACGTCGTGGGCGCAGTGGTGTGGAACAAGGAGGTTATGCCCGTCGACACCCACGTCTTTCGTGTCTCGGCACGCATAGGTCTCTCGGTCGGTGCAAAGACCCCTCGAGCAACCGAGCTACAACTCGAAAAGTATATCCCGTCGCACCTTCTGCCAAAGGCTCACCATTGGCTCATTCTGCACGGTCGCTACACCTGCATCGCCCGCAAACCAAAGTGCAACGACTGCGGTATCACGCAGTGGTGCAAATATTTTCAGGCAAAACAGAGAAAGGAGCAGTAGAATTATTTTTACAAATAGAAGATGAAGACTGTACTACCACTTACATATTGGGGCCATATCGAGCACTTTGCACACCTTCTACAGGGTGGCGAGGAGGTTGTAATTGACCTCGGCGAGAACTACGTGAAGCGTTCGGAGCGCAACCGCACCGAGATTGTTACGCCTACGGGCGGTATGGTTTTGTCGGTGCCTCTCATCAAAGCAAACCGACCTCGCACGCCGATGCAGGATATGCGCATCGACAACTCGAAGCGTTGGCAGCACCAGCATTGGGTGGCAATACTCTCGGCTTATCGTTCGTCGCCATACTTCGACTATATTGCCGACCGCATTGCGCCAATCTACGAACGTGAGTGGGAGTTTTTGACCGACCTCAACTGTGAAATTCTCAAGGCGGAGTTCGACATCCTCGGCATCGAGCCTAAGCACCATTTCTCGGAGCGATATGTCGAGCCAATCGATGGTATCGTCGACCTTCGTGATAAAAAAAGGGAGAGCCACTTCTGCTCCCCCCAATATTTCCAGATGTTTATGGATCGCACCCCTTTTGTCGAGAACGCATCTATGCTCGACCTTCTGATGTGTGAGGGGCGTGAAGCTATTTCGCTTTTAGATAGTTGCCAATTGTAAGCGTCATCTCATCGCTCTTATCCGCAACGCTCGCCTTCACCACATTCGTACCCTTCAACTGCAAGGTATCGGTGCGGTAGATTGTGCGTGCAACATTCTCGCAAGCCACCGTATCGCCATTTATGGTAAGCACAGGGCGGCCAAGCGATGAATAGACAGTAAGCACCTGCTTCTCGCACGAGCGAACATCACGACCCTTATCGGTAATATGAATTGTCGGCTGACGACGATTCCACTGCGACTTATAGAGGTAGAAGAGATCTCGCTTCGTCTTGTGGTCGCCCGCTACTACGCCCGAATTACGTACGCCACGCACATAGCGCACCGAGCCCATATCGAACATAGAGTTGAGCCATACACCCCAGAAGAGATCCTCGTCGACCAATCGAGAGTAGCCCTCGTGGAACTTCTGCTGACGAGCTCTTGCTACGACCGTATTATTGCACTTGGCAACACCCAAGCCACTCGCAGGGTTGGTGCTCTCGCCATAGCATACCGCCTGACGGAGGTGATTCCAATTCGAGCGCAAAGCTCCCTGCCACAAGTCGAGGTCGGTAATCTCACCACTCTCCCAACCTACAGTCTGCTGCCAAACAATCAAGTCGGTAACGAAATTTATGTCGCCATCCTGATTGCTCATAGCCACCGTTGGACGGGTTGTATCGAGATTCTTCGCTGTAGTATTGAGCTTACGGATGTAGTCCATCTGTTGCTTCGAGTTGCCTCTCAGCATCGAGAACACGCCCCACATTGCCACCGACGGGTGGTTGATATTCTGCAACACAATCTCGTGGAGCTGTCGCACACCATTCGCCTCGAAGCGAGAGGTCGAATAGTATGGGATATCGCTCAAAAACGGAGCACGAGCAAACGGAAAATCTACCCACGCAACCATTCCGAGGCGATCCATCTCGTTGTAGAGAGTCTGCGAATGAGGGCCCGTAATCGAGCGAACGGCATTGGCGCCAACCTCACGAATAAGCGCCAAATCAGAGTGGATATCGGCATCGCTTACGGCATTACCCTTTGGCATTCGGTCGTGACCGAGCAGTACGCCACGAACACGCACTCGACGACCATTTATCGTAAATTTCTTGTCCGATGTAACTTCAATCTTGCGGAAGCCTGTCTTAACCTCGACAGCTTCGTTGTCCACAGCCACACGCACGGTATAGAGGCGTGGCGAGCCCAACGACCACAACTCGGCATTCTCGATTGTGAACGGCACCGATACAAGGTTGCCGTCGATCTTCGCCTTCACGGTCTTTGACAACGACACATAACCATCCGGGGCGAGGAAGTCGACCGTAACGCTGTGGAGTGCATCTTTGCGACCAAGCAAAGCCACATCAACACGACCCGAAACACGTTCCTTCGACACCTCTGTCTGGTGAATCATAACGCCCTCGGTACCATAGTAGAGTGGCGATATTGTCGTCTTGTCGGTCACGATAAGCTCGACATCACGATAGATTCCGCCATATACATTCTCCTCGACCGAAGTAGGCAAAACGTCGTTGCGATAGGTATTGCTCACAGCCACCAATAACGAGTTGTTGTAGCCATACGATACGTTGTCGGTGATCTCGAAAGTGAAAGCGGTATAACCTCCGTAGTGGTCGCCGATATGACGGCCATTGATAAACACATCGGCTACGCTTTGCACTCCGTTGAAGCGCAAGAAGAGTCGCTTACCCTTCCACTCGGCAGGCACAAAGAGAGTGCGCTGATAGTTTGCCGAAGTTTGGCGATAGGTGCCACCGCCGACGAAAGCGTCGATATTCCAAGTGTGCGGAAGGGTTATCTCACGAGCATTGTCGCTCGAGTTCTCCTCCATATAGAAGAACTTCCAACCGTTGTTCAACGAATATATTTCACGTGCCGAGGTGGTGAGTACCACGCCGACAAGAAGCATCAAAACAAGCGAAATTTTTCTCATAATTACACTATTATGGGTACAAAGATAGGAATTTGTAAAATAAATTGCTAACTTCGTGCGGTTATAAAAATGTTTCGGTATGATTTTTTTTGATATTATCACACTTGTGGTCATCGGTTGGATGATTTTCAGAGGAAAAAACGATGGTTTCGTGTCGCAGCTCTTTGCCATTGCAGGTATCGCTGTCGGCGTAGCTCTCTCGCTCTCCTACGGAGCAGAGGTGGGCAAGGCTCTCGAGCTCGATTCGCAGTACTCTGAGATTGTCGGTTTTCTCATCGTTCTGGTAGCAACCGTCATTGTATCGCTACTTGTGTCGAAATTCATATCGAAGACAATCTCGGTTGTCAAACTCGAGTGGCTCAACTCTATACTCGGCATTCTCTTTTCGATTGTAAAGGGTATCGCCATCTTGAGTCTGTTGTACGCAGCAATCTTTGGTCTCAACCAGAGAATGAAGGTGGTAGAGCCGAAGGAGTTTGACAAGTCGATGTCGTTCAATGTCGTTCGCCATTTGGCCGACCCTCTATTGAAGTATTGGGAGGAGACCAAGCCTCTCGAAAAGATTGAGGATCTCACAAAACCAAAGGCGTAATCTATGCAGAGAATCGCAGGTTTAGTGATGCGTGCCACAGGCAGTTGGTACGAGGTATTGCACGAAGGCGAGGTGTTGCGCTGTCGTATGCGTGGCAAGTTGCGTCTGCGAGGTGTGCGTTCGACCAACCCCGTAGTTGTGGGCGACACGGTACATTGCGAGTGTGGTGAGGATGGCGAGTGGGTGATTGTCGACATCGCTCCACGCCATAACTACATTATCCGTCGTGCATCGAATCTCTCGAAGGAGTCGCACATCATCGCTTCGAATATCGATCGTGCAATGTTGGTAGTAACACTCGTTGAGCCTGTTACTGCAGTCGAATTTATAGACCGTTTCTTGGTCACTTGCGAGGCATACAAGGTGCCCGTAACCATCCTTTTGGCAAAGATTGACCTCTTGCAAGAGACACCCGAGATGGTGGAGCAGTTCCACCACGTCTACGAGGGTGCTGGCTACGAGGTTATCGACATCTCGGCAACTCAGGGCATTGGCGTCGAGCGAGTAAAAGAGATGCTCGCAGGCAAGACCACCCTGCTTTCTGGCAATTCGGGCGTAGGTAAATCGACACTTATCGGTGCGATAGACCCAACAATCGATATCCGCACGGGCGAAATTTCGGACTCGTTCCACAAAGGAAAACACACCACCACCTTCTCGACAATGTACCGCATTGCCGACGGTTTTATTATCGACACCCCAGGCGTAAAGGGTTTCGGTTTGATCGATATCGACGATAAGGAGTTGTGGCACTACTTCCCCGAGATGATTTCACGTGCTGGCGAGTGCAAATTCTTCAACTGCACCCACACCCACGAGCCTCATTGCGCCGTAATCGAGGCGGTAAAGCGAGAGGAGATTGCCTTCTCACGCTACGAAAGTTACCTCAAAATACTCGATGAAGATGACAAATACCGAAAATAATCTCTCGCTCGAGGAGTTGCAAGAGCGCATCGAATACCTCTCTTCATTCTTGTTGGAGAGTCGCATCGACACACTCACCCGAGCACTCGATATGCGCACCGAGTACATAACGGTGATGACCGAGAATATGTTCCACGCCCAGAACGCCAGCGCCATCGTGCGCCACTGCGAGGCCTTCGGCGTGCAGAACATCCACACCGTCGAGGAGTTGTGCCCATTCTTGCCAACTCTCAACATCGCACTCGGCACCGAGAGGTGGATAGATATCAACCGCCACGCCACAACCGCCGACGCTGTGAAGGCATTGCGTGAGCAGGGTTACCGTATTATCGCCACCACCCCACATCACAGAAGTTGTACACCCGAGACCTTCGACGTAAAGAAGGGTAAGTTTGCCCTCGTATTCGGTACCGAGAAGACGGGAGTATCGGAGGATATTTTGAAGGAGGCTGACGAATACTTGCAGATTCCAATGTGCGGTATGGTCGATTCGCTCAACGTGTCGGCTTCGGCAGCTATTCTCATCTATATGCTCTCGCAACGAATGCGTCTCGAGTGCGACGATTGGCACCTCTCCGACGAGAAGCGCACACGCACACTCTACGAGTGGTACCGCTACGCCGTAAGAGATTCGGAGGCCCTCCTCGAACGTAAATACTCTACAAAATGAGAACTTTAATTATTCTGGTTACGATTTTGTTGGTAGGTTGTGGGGGAAATAATAAGCCTCACTACCGCACCGTCAATGGCTCGATACTCGGCACAACATTTCACATTATTGCCGAGACTACGCTCCCCATCGAGGATATTTCGGCCGAAGTGCAGCGCATAAACCAGGAGGCAAACAGCTCGATGTCGATATTCAACGCCACATCGCTCTTGAGCCGAATAAACAACAACGAGACCGACGAGGTGGATATCCACATCGCACGAAATATCGAAATTGCGGGCAAGGTACACGCCTTGACACCTCGCTACGACATCACCGTAAAACCTCTGGTCGAGGCCTATGGCTTTGCAGCCAAGAATCGTGAGGCGAAGCCCAATATCGACTCGCTCGTGCAGTTTGTCGGCTTTGAAAAGTTCCATCTCGAAGGCAACCGCATCGTAAAGAAGGACAGCCGTTTACAGATAGACCTCAACTCGGTAGCCAAAGGCTATGTGGTAGATTTGATTGCCGAGTGGTTCGACAAGCAGGGTTCCGAGAACTACATCGTAGAGGTGGGCGGCGAGATTCGTGCCAAGGGCGTTAACGCCAAGGGCATTGCGTGGCGTGTAGGCGTCGATTCGCCATTCGACAACAACAACTCGCCAGGCGAGCACCAGCAGAGAGTTGTGCAGATTAGCAACTCCGCTCTCGCCACATCGGGCAACTATCGTCGCTTCTACTACAATGCCGAGGGGGAGCGCATTTCGCACACCCTAAACCCACAAACGGGGCATTCGCACACCACTACACTCCTCTCGGCAACTGTAATTGCTCCTCGTTGCGCTACGGCCGACGCACTCGCCACTGCCTTTATGGCCTCCGACGAAGGCGATGCCATAAAGTTGGCCGAGCAACTTCGTGATAGCATTCAGGTCTACTTTGTTCTTGCTCCCGAGCGGGGCGCAGAGGAGTACCGAGAGTTTTCGACACTCCGAGAGTAGCAAACCGCTCTGCCCAAAAACGATAGAAGTTTTGCAACACCGTATCGAGCCTCGCCAAGAGGCTCTTTTTTGTTGCATACATAGTCGAAATATAGAGAAACAGCGCCAAAGCCGTAGCCACCGCAGCGGCCGAGAGAAGCATCAGGCCACTCTCCGATAGGTAAGCAGCAACCACCATTGCCGACGGCAAAAACACCGCCGACAAGGTCGCCGCAATATGACATTTTCGCCACGCCAACGGGGTCTCGGCACGCAGTCTCACGACGCTCTCCGATGTGGGCATTGCGCCATTTTCGAGGTGCGCTTCTGCACCCACGAAACTCCGCAACGTAAACCTATCGGCCTGCGATTGCGAGGCGACAACATTGGCGCAGTAGGCCAGTGAATCTCGCTCCACGATGCTTTCGCCCTCGAGACAGAGATGATTCTCGTAGGAGGCGACAGCCCTACCCACATTCGAGGCTCGCTCTCGATACTCACTCGGCAAATCGACCATAACAACTCGTCGGAAGGCTCGGTGGCGAGAGCGATAGAGCGCTCGCACACCCTCGAGATGAGAGTGGTTTACCTTGACCAGACGATAGCGACGGAGCAACTCCGCAAACGAGGGGTTTTCGCTATGCAGGTCGGTGATTATTACCGCCTCGCTATGTGGATACTCCTCCTCGAGCAGAGCCAGGAGTGGTGCAGGTGTTTCGGGGTAGGCGACAATAGCCGACACCCCGATATGGCCGATATCCTCACGCAGCAGTTGCACGAACGAAGTCTTGCGATAGGTACGGTGCCAGAGCGCCACAAAGAGCACCGCTCCGACAAGCAACACGAGCGAAAAGGCAAAAAATAGGATAGATATTAGTTGCATACCATTTGACATTTATAGGAGGATGTATGTTGCGAAAAGAGTCGTCGTTCCTCACGAGTGAGCAGATGGGCGCACGAGCGCAGAGAGTAGCAATTCTGCACCGCACGAAGTACAAAAGCGATACGTTGATGCGCTTGCAATCGTTGCAGGGCAACACCAACCTCTTGCGTTGAGAGGTCGCCACGTATGGAGCACAATGTCAGCAACGCAAGGTAGGCAACATCCCTATCCTCCGACTCGGCAAGGCGTTGCAAATGAGGCTCGGCATCGGTTGCAGAGAAGTGGTTGCAGATGTATATACCAACGAGTTGCAGGTTGCGATTCTGCGAGAGGAGCATCGGCGTATAGGCTATAGTCACCCCCGCACGACGCATCAACTGCACCAACACCGCCACCTCGTGGAGTGTCAGAGCCGAGTCGAAGCGCAAGATATACTGCACCGCCCTATCGGGGCGTGCCGAGACGAGTGCCGCCATAGCATAGAAACGTGTTTTGCGATGCTCCTGCTCCATATAGACCTCGGCATACTCGACAACCGTTGTTGCGTAGGTCAAAGCCGATAATCTCGAGAGATTTTGCGCTCTATTACGCCACCCACGCCTTACTCGGCACAGTAGGTGGTAGTCAATCTCGCACACCTCGACAATCAGCGTAAGGCGGTTGAGTGCTCCGCCATAGATGCTCTCCGAGAGGAATATCACCGAGTCGAGCACCACGCTCATAGGAAAGAGTCGGCGCAAGAGCCGAATCTCTACATCGTCGGGCTCCTCGTCTGCCACAATCATATCTGAGATACGCCTTATGCACTGCGCCGTAGCGTAGATGCGTAGTCGTCGATAGACCGCACCACCCACCTCAACAACACCCCAACAGAGCGGCAGCGCAAGAGCCACGACTGCCACCTCGCTCCACGACGACATCATACGAACTCCTTGCGTTGTGTTGAGACCTTACTGCGCAGTCGTTCGGGTGCTACGGGGAGCGAGATAAATTGATTTACCCCGCACTCGAGCAGTGCCGTAACACAATCTTCCGACAGGTCGGAAGATAGTACAATAATTAGTGGCAGAGCATCTCCTTGACGAATTTGGCAAACGGCATCGGAGCCATTCATAAACATCCGCACGTCGTCGGTAAGCACCAGGTCGCACTTCGTGGTTTGGCATATCCGAAAGAGTTCCTCACGGGAGGATGATGGGACAAAGAAGGCCTCGATATTGGTCAAGAGACCACGAATCATAGCACGAAATTCGGCACGAAGCGAATGAATTACTATTTTTCTCATCATAAATAAAATTTCCTACCGAGATAGAGCCAAAAATATGCCAAAGTTTTCGGAGCGGGCGAGGCGATGATGAAGTCGGCGATATTTATTTGGCAATTAGCAATTTTATTGCTACCTTTGGGAGATAATGAACTCAAAACCTTAAAACTACAATACAATGTTTAACGAAAATCAGATTCACGAAATCGAGGCTCACGGCTTGACCGTAGCTCAAGTTGAGGCTCAAATCGAAGCATTCAAGAGCGGTTTCCCTTCGCTCGAAGTTGTAAAGGCGGCATCGCCAGAGGATGGCATCGTATGTCTCTCGGAGGAGGCTTGCGAGGCGGCCGTAAAGCACTACGACGAAAAGGCCGAGCAGCTCGAAGTTGTAAAGTTCGTACCTGCATCGGGTGCTGCAACCCGTATGTTCAAGGAGTTGTTCGAGTTTGTGAACGACGACAAGCGTGGTAAGGGCATCGACGTTCTCTTGCAGAATATCGAGAAGTTCGCCTTCTACGAAGAGTTGAAGGCTACAGGCGTAGACTTTGCCGACGACAAGGCGGTCGTTTCGGCTATCATCAAGGAGGGACTCTACTACGGTGCAAAGCCGAAGGGCTTGGTAACCTTCCACAACTATCCTGATGGCGCTCGCAAGGCTATCGAGGAGCACTTGATGGAGGGTGCGCAGTATGGCGCATCGAAGGGTGTTTCTCTCCTTCACTTCACCGTATCGCCCGAGCACAAAGAGGCCTTCAAGGCGTTGCTCGATGCACGTGTAGCGCACTACGAGGCGAAGTTCGGCATCAAGTACGACATCTCGTTCTCGGAGCAGAAGCCTTCGACCGATACTATCGCAGTAAACCCTGATAACACCCCATTCCTCACCGACGAGGGTAAGCTTTTGTTCCGCCCTGCAGGTCACGGAGCATTGCTCTCAAACTTGAACGACATCGAGGCAGACGTTATCTTCGTGAAGAATATCGACAACGTTACAACCGACGCTCTCCGTGGCGACACCATTCGCTACAAGAAGGCATTGGCGGGTATCCTTCTCGACCTTCAGGCACAGGCATTCGCTCACCTCAAGGCTTTGAACGAGGGCACAGCCAACTTGGCAGAGGTTGCCGAGTTCATCGAGAAGAAGCTCTGCACCAAGCTCCCTGCCGAGTACGATGCAGCACTCTTGACAGCACTCCTCGACCGTCCTATCCGTGTTTGCGGTATGGTACGCAACGAGGGCGAGCCTGGTGGCGGTCCATTCTGGGTGAAGAGTGACGACGGCACACAGTCGTTGCAGATTGCCGAGTCGAGCCAGATTTCGGTCGAGGATATGCCTTTGATGAAGGAGGCTACCCACTTCAACCCTGTAGATTTGGTTTGCGGCGTACGCAAGGCTGACGGCTCGAAGTTCAACTTGATGAGCTACACCGACCCTAAGACAGGCTTTATCTCGTCGAAGTCGGCAGGTGGTCGTGAGTTGCGTGCGCAAGAGTTGCCAGGTTTGTGGAACGGCGCTATGGCGAAGTGGAACACCATCTTCGTGGATGTACCTATCTCGACATTCTCGCCTGTAAAGGTCGTTCAAGACTTGCTCCGTCCACAGCACCAATAAGCCAAAATTAACAAAACAAAACGATATGAAAAATCTAAAAATTACATTATGCAGCCTTGTAATGGTATGCTTCGCAGGTGTGCTTACGGCACAAGAGCTGATTCCAACCCCTGTGAGCGTTTCGTACAAGGGCAACAAGAAGGTTAAGCTCGAGCAGGTGGATGCCAAAATTGACGCATCGCTCAACCTCCCCGAAGAGGGTTACACCCTCGAGATTAAGGGTACTACAGCTGTGCTTCGTGCCAAGACCGCACAGGGTTTGGTATGGGCAAACGCAACACTCGCTCAGCTCAAGGACGATGAGGGTTTGGTGCGCATCGCAAAGATTAAGGACTACCCTGCATTCCCTATTCGTGGTTTTATGCACGACACAGGCCGTAACTTCCGTTCGGTGGAGAACCTCAAGAAGGATATCGACCTCTTCTCGGCATACAAACTCAACGTATTCCATTGGCACTTGACCGACAACCCCGCTTGGCGTATCGAGAGCCACTGCTACCCACAGCTCAACGATCCGAAGTACTGCCCTGCGGCTCGCAACCCTGGTAAGTTCTACACCTACGACGAGATTCGTGATGTTATCAAGTACGCAAAGGAGCGTGGTGTAATGATTATCCCTGAGCTCGACATCCCTGGCCACAGCCAATACTTCTGGACTATCTTCGGCGTGCAGATGGAGACAGAGAAGGGTATGAAGATTCTCGATAAGCTCTTCACCGAGTTCTTCGCCGAGATTTCGGCCGAGGATTGTCCTTACATCCACCTCGGCTCTGACGAGGTGCGTCGCAAGATGAAGGATGCCGAGGGTTTTGTTCGCTACTACGAGAATCTCTTGGCCAAGCACAACCGTATTCCTATCGTTTGGGATCCAGGTATCAAGCCGTCGTCGACTACCGTTTGCCAGATTTGGAACGAGGCTATCAAAAACAGCATTGCCGAGAATAAGACCTACAACAACCCTTATCTCGACTCATATATGGGCTACCTCAACCACAGTAACCCTGTAAACAATATGCACCGCCACTTCCTCCACCAGATGTGCGCTGCCGAGAAGGGCACAGACCGTGCTTTAGGCGCAATTCTCTGCTTGTGGAACGACGTGCGTCTCGAGTCTGAGGAGCAACTCTTCCCTATTAACGGTATGCCTATCGTTATGCTCCCATACGCTGAGCGTGCGTGGGTAGGTGGCAAGGGCTACAGTCTCGACTACGATATGCTCATTCCAGGCCCTGAGAATAAGGGTCACCACGACCTCGTAGCCTTCGAGCAGAAGCTCGCATACCACCGTGACCACCAATTCAAGGATATCGACTGCCACTGGGTTGCAAATGCACACATTCCTTGGCAAGTGACAATTCCTGCTAAGAAGGGCACCAAGATGGAGGATATGAAGTGGGAGAAGGCTTATGGTGGTTCGGTTAACCTCCACGCCTTTGCTAAGGCACACGACGGCTATACCGGCGCCGAGCGTATCGCTTATCTCAAGACCGAGATTTACTCGGAGGAGGAGCGTGAGATTTCGGCTTGGGTATCACTCGAGACCCCTTCACGTTCAACCCGCCGTTCGGCTGGTATTGGCGAGCAGGGCGAGTGGGAGACTGGCGGCAAGGTTACAATCAACGGCGAGCCTGTTGTGCCTCCAACACCGTGGAACGAGCCTGGTATGTACTCGTACCACTTCAGCACCTACAAATATCCTGATATTCAGAACTTGGCTTGGACTAACGAGCAGTTGTTCTGGATGCGTGAGCCTGCAAAGATTAAGTTGAAGAAGGGTTGGAACACCCTCCTTATCGAGGCTCCACTCCACTACCAGACTCCATTCTGGTATGTATCGTTCTCGCCTGTAGAGGTGGGCAAAGACGGTCGCTGGAGCGAGGTTAAGGGCTTGCAGTACCGCTAAGCCGATACCTATATATAATAAATAATAGCCTGTCTGATCGGACAGGCTATTATTTATTTGGCTATTAGCTATTGGCCGTTAGCCATTAGCTTGGCGTATGTGAACATTTCCACTCAAGGCAGATGCCGAAAGAGCCTTGTTAGACAAATTCTACAAGAGCTTCGACAAAGACTCGAGGTTCTTCTCATTGAGCAACTGCTTACCCTCGGCGGTGTAAGCGTAGTCGATACGCTCCTTGAAGTGCGACTCGACCTTGTTGCGAACAACCTTCATTGTGCTATTCACGAGTCCATTCTGCTCGGTGAAAGCCTCATCGACAATCACCAATGCAGCAGGCAACCAACGGTCAGGGAACTCGCCGCCAAACTCGCCACCTGTGCGGTACTTGCGAATCTCGGCATCGATCAACTCCGCCGCCTTTGTTGCGTCCTTCGCAACCACTCGGCGCAACGCCTCCTTGTTAGGCACGATAACGGCAATAGTATATGGACTCTGGTTGTTATGCAAGATTACCTGATCGATATATGGCGACTTGTCGACCATAGCCTCCTCCATACCCTCGGGGCTATACTTCTCGCCATCGCTCGAAATCAAGAGGCTCTTGAAGCGACCCAACACATAGAGGAAGTCGTCCTTACCCATATATCCCATATCGCCCGTATGTAGCCATCCATCCACAACGGTCTCGGCGGTAGCACTCGGGTTTTTCCAATAACCCGCCATAACATTCTCGCCCTTGATAACGATCTCGCCCTTCTCGCCTACAGGCATCTCACAACCCTCATTATCGAGAATCTTCAACTCGAGTGGCTGAATAACCTTACCCGACGAGCCGAAGCGATGACGTCCCTTGCCAAGTGAGTTAGCCGAGATGATAGGCGTAGCCTCCGATAGACCGTAGCCCTGCAACATAGGCATACCCACAGCGTAGAAGAAGCGCTGCAACTCTGCATCGAGCAAAGCACCTCCGCCGACGAAGAATTTGATGTTGCCACCAAAGCCCTCACGCACCTTCTTGAAGAGAATCTTATCGAACAACGCCACAAGCGGCTTCAAGATAAAACGCCAGCCCTTGCCCTTGGTGTAGCCATCCCGATTGTAGGTGTAGGCCACCTTCAAAGCGAAGTTAAACAACTTCTCGACCTTCGGGCCCTGCTTATGAATAGACGACTCGATATTCTTGCGGAAGTTCTTAGCCAACGCAGGTACCGAGAGTAACACGTTAGGTTTTACCTCACGGATATTGAGTGGAACATTCTTCAAAGTCTCGAGTGGAGTACGTCCCACCTGCGTAGTAGCAACCGATGCACCACAAGCCACCATAATGTAGAAGCCCGCAACGTGAGCGAAGCAGTGGTCGAGTGGCAGAATGATAAACATTCTATAGTGCGACGGTATCGAGATACGTGTCAACGCCTGCTCGACATTTGCCGTATAGTTGCGATGGGTGAGAATAACACCCTTTGGATCGGCTGTAGTACCCGAGGTGTAGGTAATAGTAGCATAGTCGTCGTTCTGTATCGCCTGACCGATAGCGAGGAACGCCTCACGATTCTCGGCAAGGTACTTCTCGCCCATAGCGTTCAACTCGGCAAGGCTCATTTCGCCCTCCTCGAGTTCGACGTCGCCCCAAACGATGATATGCTTCAACAACGGCAACTGCTCACGGATACGACGAATCTTCGGTAGCTGATTGCGTGAAACGAAGATTGCACACACCTCGGCGTGGCGGAGACGGAACAACAGGTCGTTCGACTCCTCCAACTTTATCGAGAGCGGTACGCTGATAGCACCCGCATACAAGAGTCCCAACTCGGATGTAATCCAGGCGTTGCAACCCTCAGCCAAAATCGAGACCGTCTGCTTTGGCTCGACACCGAGCGCAGCAAGACCTGCACCCGTAGTTAAGGCTATCTCACGAGCCTCGGCATAGGTCGTAGGCTCAAATTCGTTCGCACCCTTCTCGAGCAGGAACGTATTTCCTCCAAACTTCTCAACCGACGACTCAAAGAGGTCGATAATTGTCTTTTTTGCCATAATCTTTTTTTCAGCCATTAGCCGTTGGCCATTAGCCATTAGTTTTTTTTTCAAAAATATCAATTAGTCGTATAACAAGTGCTAACTAGTCCATTTTAAGCACTGCAAGGAATGCTGTCTGTGGCACCTGTACCTGACCAATCTGACGCATACGCTTCTTACCCGCCTTCTGCTTCTCGAGCAACTTACGCTTACGAGAGATATCACCACCGTAACACTTTGCGGTTACATCCTTACGCACCGCCTTCACAGTCTCACGAGCGATAATCTTTGCACCGATAGCCGCCTGAATTGCGATATCGAACTGCTGGCGTGGTATCAGCTCCTTCAACTTCTCACACATCTTGCGACCAAAGTCGTAGGCGTGGTCGGCATAGATAAGCGACGAGAGTGCATCCACAGGGTCGCCATTCAACAGAATATCCAACTTAGCCAACTTACTTGTCTCATAGCCCGTGCGGTGGTAGTCGAACGATGCGTAGCCCTTCGAGATACTCTTCAACTTATCATAGAAGTCGAATACAATCTCCGACAATGGCATCTCGAAATTAACCTCAACACGATCCTGAGTGATATATGTCTGATTTTTCAAAATTCCTCGCTTGTCGATACAGAGCTTCATCACAGGGCCAAGGAAGTCGGCCTTAGTGATAATCTGCGCCAAGATATATGGCTCCTCGATCTTGTCGATCTTGGTAACCTCAGGCAAGCCCGACGGGTTGTGCACCTCGACAACATCGCCCATAGTGGTTGTAATCTTGTACGATACGTTCGGCACGGTAGTGATAACATCCATATCGAACTCACGATAGAGACGCTCCTGAAT
>JAFYQY010000057.1 GCA_017559685.1 Alistipes sp. | reverse complement strand
CTTCCAAGCCTCACGTAGTCAGAGGTACCGTTGTCGACGACAAGGGTCAACCAATGGCTGGAGTAGGTGTCATCATTGCCACTACACTCCAAGGTGTTGTTACCGACATGAACGGTAAGTACGAAATCAAGGCCACACCGGCACAGGAGCTCCAGTTCAGCTTCTTGGGTTTCAAGACCCACACTGTGAAGGTCGGCACTCGTACCACTATCGATGTCTCGATGATCGAGGAGGCTCAGGCCGTTGAGCAGGTTATCGTAACCGCTCTCGGTATCAAGCGTGACGAGAAGTCACTCGGTTATGCAGCATCGAAGGTGGGTGGCGAGGCTTTGGCTTCGGCTGCCAACTCGGCTAACTGGCTTTCGGGCTTGACCGGTCAGGTTGCAGGTCTGAACATCCAGCAGTCGAACACCGGAGGTGGCGGTACAACCCGTGTAACACTCCGTGGTGAGTCGTCGGTGGACTTCTCGAACAACACCGCACTCTTCGTTGTCGATGGTGTGCCTATGCACAACCACGCAACACAGTCGGATGCCGGTGGCGAGGGTTCGCTCAGCGTAATCGACTATGGTGACGGTACAGGCGATATCAACCCTGAGGATATCGAGAACGTAACCGTATTGAAGGGCCCTGCTGCAACTGCACTCTACGGTTCGGCTGCTGCCAACGGTGCTATCATCATCACCACCAAGTCGGCTGACAAGCTCGCATCGAAGATTAGCATCTCCTACTCGACAAACCTCACATTCGAGAGCGTAAACACATCACCAGACTTGCAGTATGAGTATGGTCAGGGTGGACGCGAGGACTATTACTACTATCTCCGTGGAGCCGACTCGGGCAAGGGCACAGGCTACAACCCTGAGCCAACCTACAGCTCGCAGGGCGGTTTGCTCTCGTGGGGTCCTAAGATGGACGGTACACTCTACTACCAGTACTACGACGAGAAGGCAGGCATCGGTGGTGCAATAGACCAGCTCGGCGACTTCCGCCGTCAGGCTACTCCATTCATCAGCTACGGCGACTGGTTCAAGGACTTCTTCGAGACAGGCCACACTTGGACAAACTCGCTCGCTATCTCGGGACGTATCAACAAGCGTAACTCTATCCGTGTTTCGTTCCGCGACTCTCACTCGCAGGGTATCATTCCGAACTCTCCGAACAACATGCAGCACATCGCATTGCGTACTCGCAACGAGATCGCTAAGTGGTTCACATCGGAGGTATCGCTCAACTATCGTCGCAATCAGCGTGACAACATCCCTGTAGCTTCGGGTTATAGCGCAGGTGCAGGTATCATGTACTCATTGTGGTGCTACGCTCCAAACATCGATATGGATTGGGCTAAGCACTACTGGAACGACGGCCAGGAGGGCCTCCAGCAGGATACTTCGCTCACCGGAGGTAAGAACAACGCTTACTTCGTTGCAAACGAGAGTATCAACACTCAGAACCGTGACCGTATCTACGGTAACGTTAAGTTCGACTTCAACATCTACAAGGGCTTGACCTTGATGGTTCGTGGAGGTCTTGACTCGCAGTACGACTTCCGTACTCAGCGCTACGCAACCTCTACTCAGAGCGACCCTAACGGTTTCTACCGTGAGCAGATGATTCGCTCGATGCAGTACTCGGGAGAGTTCTTGTTCCGTTATACACACGACTTCCAGCACGATATCAACCTCACCGCAAACTTCGGTGGTAGCGTTGTAAATCGTCAGTACGAGCGTCACCAGCAGTGGGCTGATAACCTCAAGGATCCAGGCGTTTACACTCTCGCCAACTCGGCATCTTTGGTTAAGGCCGACAACTACTACGAGCGTCGTCAGACCAACTCACTCTACGGCTTGATACAGCTCTCTTGGAGAAATGCCCTCTTCCTCGACGTTACAGGTCGTAACGACTGGTCGAGCACCCTCCCTGCAAGCAACCGTTCTTACTTCTACCCTTCAGTTTCGGGTAGCGTTGTAGTGAACGAGTTGGCCGACTTGGGTAGCAAGAACGGTCTTCTCAACCTCTTGAAGGTTCGTGCATCGTGGGCACAGGTAGGTCACGACACTAAGCCTTATCGTATCGAGGAGTACCTCACCAGCACAGCATTCCCAGGTAACGTAACAACCCAGACTTCGAAGGTTAACGGTACATTGTTGCCAGAGAAGGTAGCTTCGTGGGAGGTTGGTGTTGACTTGCGTATGTTCCGCAACCGATTGAACCTCGATATGGCATACTACAACAGCAAGACTACAAATGCTCTCGCTTCGATGCCTGTATCGGCAGCAGCGGGTATGACCAACGTATATACCAACGCAGGTTCGATTCGCAACCACGGTTTCGAGATTCAGGCTACAGGTACAATCATCCGCACAAAGGATATCCGTTGGACAGTGAATGCTAACTGGTCAATCAACCGCAACAAGATTCTCGAGCTCGGTGAAGGCATCGACTTCTGGCAGATTGCAGGTCGTGGCTCTTACGCGTATATGTACGCATACGAGGGTAGCTCACTCACTTCGATGTATGGTCGTCGCTACGAGCGTGCTCCAGAGGGTTCGTACGTAATCGACGCATCGGGTAAGATGATTGACGTTTCGGGTCAGATTGTTCACGATATGAACGGTTCGCCTATCATCAACGAGGATATCGAGTATGTTGGCGAGTGTATGCCTAAGTGGCGTGGCGGCTTCGGCACATCGTTCAGCTGGAAGGGTCTCAAGGCAAGCGTTAAGTTCGACGGTCAGTTCGGTGGTCGAGTTTGGTCGGAAACCAACTGGGTATTGAACTACCGTGGTAAGGGTGTTGCAACTCTCGAAGGTCGTGAGGGTGGTTTCGTTCCTGAGGGCGTAATGCTTATGCCGGACGGCAACTACAAGATTTGCGACTACGAGCACACATCTTCGACTATCCAGGCTTACTATCAGGCTAAGTACGCACGTGAGTGCTGCGAGGCAAACTTCGTTGAGACTTCGTTCTTGAAGCTCCGTGAGGTTCGTTTGGAGTACTCATTCCCTAAGAAGTTACTTGCTAAGACCAAGGTTATCCAGGCTTTGTCAGTATCTGTATTCGGTAACAATCTCTACTGCTGGAGCAAGTTCCCAGGCTTCGACCCTGAGGCAGTTTCGATGCGTGGTTCGGCGTTGTCGCCAGGTTTCGACCTCTTGCAGATGCCAGGTACCGCAGTATATGGTGGTAGCATCTCTATAACATTCTAATGCGAAGGAGGATTTTGATTATGAAGAAGTATATTAAATACATTACAATAGTATTGGCTGCTGCGTTCGTATCGGTTAGCTGTGCAAGCTTCGACGATATGAACAAGAACCCATACGCTCTCTACGAGACTAGCTCGGAGTCGTTCGTGCAGCCTATGATCTATGGCGTACAGAAGCAGTTGGCTTCGTGCGAATACGGTTGGATGGGTGAGCTTATGCAGTACACCATCAACACCAACTTCGAGAACTCGGCGCAGTTGACCTACAACTACGTACTCTCGGAGAACTACACTCGTTATATGTGGAACATCTACCCTCAGTTCGGTAATGCTCAGTATATGCTCGCACAAGCACGCAAGGAGTGTGCAGTTGAGGGCCAGGGCAACCCAGCTTTGATTGGTGTAGCTTTGACAATACGCTCGTGGATTGCTCAGCTCATGACCGACACCTACGGAAATGTTCCATATTCGAAGGCTGGTCAGATTGCATTGCAGGGTGACAATTTCGAGTACACTACTCCATACGACAACCAGAAGGATATCTACATCGACTTGTTGCGTTCGATGGAGGAGGCAAATGCTTGCTTCAACAAGGCTAAGGAGATGAAGGATGCAGGAGCACTCTCGAGCATCAACTTCAACGTTCTCTGCGACTTTATGTACGATGGCGATGTTGATAAGTGGCAGCGTTTTGCTAACTCACTCTACCTCCGTATCTTGATGCGTGTTTCGAACAAGGCTATCGAGGAGTCGGCAGGTATCATCTCGTTGGGCGAGGAGTTCGGCGACATCAACGTAAAGGCTAAGATTGCCGAGCTCTACGACTGCTACCTTTCGGGTGGTGGCGACTACCCTATGATGCGTAACATCGACGATAGCGCACGTTTGCAGTTCAGCTCGAAGGATTCGGCTCTCTACACTCCGTTCTACTCAACTACAAGTGGTAACTGGAACGGTCAGGCAGCTTGCTCGACTTTGGTCGAGATGATGCTCGTGAACTACAAGAGCGCAGCCGAGGATGACTGCCAGTGGGACCCACGCTACTTCCGCTACTTCACAAAGGCTGCGGGAGCTCCATCGCAGGAGTCTCGTGAGTACTTGCGTGAGTACTTCGACACCCACATCTCGTCGGCTGGTAACTCGACTATCGGTCGCTATCCAAAGGGTGACTACACCGGTACCCACATCGGCGACTTGAAGATGGATTGCGCTTACTCGTTGCTCAACTACGATGAGATTCTCTTCATCTTTGCTGAGGCAGGTGCACGTGGTTGGATTCCAATGTCGCAGAAGGCGTACAAGGATATGTACCTCGATGCTAACCTCCAGAACATTTTGCAGTGGCAGGTTGGCTGGGAGCGTGAGACCGACTACTACCGTGCAGACTCACCAGCGGTTATCAACTGGATCAACTACCTCGATGGCGAGTTCGACTACGACAAGGCTGTTGAGACAATCTTGCGTCAGAAGTACGTAGCAATGTTCTGGGTAGGTATCGAGTCGTGGGCAGACTACCGTCGTACAGGTTACCCTAGATTGCGTACCAATGGTCCTGCAGCACAGAACAACGGTATCCTCCCAACACGTTTGCGTTACCCTTCTACCGAGGAGTTCCAGAATACTAAGTGGTACGAGGAGGCTGTAAACGGCTGGCTCGGAGGCGAGAACAATATGACTACCGATATGTGGTGGGCCGACACTCAGGAGAGCAAGGCTATTCGTCGTTTAGGTCGTCAATAACACAAAACTATTCGTAAAATTATGAAACGATACTTTATATATATAATAATGGCTGTTGCAGCTCTCTTTACGAGCTGTACACTTGAGGTAATCGGCGAGATTCCCGAGATGGTTGAAGTCGGGGATATCGAGGTTACGTTCAGCGTAGATGGCGAGGAGGTTCGTTCGCTCGACCTCTCGTCGGTAAGCCACAACATTAAAGTTGATGTTACGCTCAACAACGAGGACGTATATTGGAACGCCGAATCGAACAAGGATTGGTGTTACATCGACAATGATATTAAACACCGTGGTTCGGGTTCGTTCAACATTGTAATCAACGCAAACGACAGCTTCGAGGCTCGTGAGACTGCAACCATCAAGTTCATCGCAGGCGAGTACGAGGAGAAGATGCTCACCGTTGACCACAATGGTAACGTATTCGTACTCAGCCAGGTATATGCAGTTTCGCCAAAGGCTGCAGGTAGCTTCACTACTAAGGTTAAGACCTTCGATGCAGGCGAGGCTTGGCACTTCGAGTGCGACTCGTGGATTACAGCTACTAAGGGTGCTGTAACTACTACTGAGGGCGAGACTTTCACTGAGGTAACTATCGCTTGGGAGGCTAACGCTGACGCTTCTCGTTATGGCGAGATTAAGCTCGTAAAGGACGACAAGAACTATGCTGACGGCTTCATCAACATCTGGCAGTTTGGTACCGAGTTGAACTACGACGAGGAGGGCAATGTATTGCTCGCAGCTCAGGACGTTGCTCCACTCGAGATTCGTGTTCCTGCACAGACCGTTAAGGATATTACAATGCCATCGTGGGTTGAGTACACCGTTCAGGAGAATGAGGACAACACCGTTTCTTACATACTCCAGTTCGCAAGCAACCCAAGCGATGCAAACCACATCCGTACAACCGAGCTTTCGCTCTCATTCTTGTCGGGTGCAGCAGACATCCAGCTCCCTGTTATCAAGCAGGAGTACTACGCTATGGAGGGTCTCTTGACAGGTCCTGGTTTGGCACTCTTCGCTAAGACTTGGAACGAGGGTGGCGACGTATCGCAGTGGTATGTTGACGGCGTTCCTACAATCATCGACAACGTTGATTTGACCGAGGTTAAGGAGTGGACTCCAATCGGTACCGAGGAGCGTCCTTGGACTGGCGAGTTCAACGGTAACGGCAAGAAGTTGATCAACTTCACTTCGTCACAGCCTTTGTTCGGCGTATGTAAGGATGCAACTATCTCGGGTGTTGTCTTCGACAAGACTTCTACTTTCGAGATTAAGGGTACTTACACTGGCGAGAAGATTCTTGCAGCACTCGCATATAGCATCGTGAACACAACTGTCGAGAACTGTTCGAACAACGCAACCGTTTCGATGGATGCAACTTCGACTGACTCACAGACTTACGTAGCAGGTCTCGTTGGTAAGGCAGACAAGGACTCTTACCTCGTAAACTGTACAAACGGTGGTGCTGTAAATGTTGCAGCATCGTCTGCAGCAGACGTTGATAGCAACTTCTACGTAGGTGGTATCGTAGCTTACAACGCAGGCAAGGTTGACCAGGCATTTACTAACGGTTCGGTTAGCTCGGGTGCAGTTGTAGGTACATCTTATGTTGGTGGTATCGTTGGTTACAACACCGAGGAGGCTACCGTAACTGCCAGCCACAACGCAGGTGCTGTAAACTACAGCGCAGGTCTTGGCTCGAGTGTGAGCGAGAAGGCTTACGTTGGTGGTGTTACTGCTCTTGCTCAGGGTACTGTTACTTACTGTACTAACGAGGGTGCAATCCACTCGACTTCGGCTGTTGAAAATCTTCACATCGGCGGTGTAGTAGGTGCTTGGTTGAGCACAGAGGCTGTTTTCAACCACAACACCGTAGCTAACGCTTCGCACGTAATTGCAGAGGGTACAGCTTTCCACACCTTCGCAGGTGGTCTCGCAGGTCTCGTAAGCGAGGATGTTGCTTCGGTTGAGATCGACTTGACAAAGTATGACGGCACACTCGGTGGTAAGGTAACTGCAGGAACTTGCAAGGCAGATGCAAGCGCAACCGTATCGGCAGGTGGTATCTTCGGTAAGGTTATGACTACCACAACCATTTCGAACATAGCAGAGTGGACAGGTACTGTTACATTCTATCAGAAGGACGCTCTCACTGCACGCTACCACAACTTTGGTGGTCTTGTAGGTTGGGCTACATTCCCACTCACAATCTCTAACGTTGTATCGAATGGCGAGATGGTTGCCGACTACGCTAAGAGTGCAGCTATCAACTATGGTAATGGAACCGACGGTGGTGGTGGTTCGCTTGGTGGACTCCTTGGTCGTGCCGAGGAGGGTGCTACAATCTCGAATTGTACTATGAACAAGCAGACTTCGTGGATCGTTGTAAATACTTCGAATCAGCTCACTTCGACAGGTTCGTCTAAGCACTTCGATATCCACTTGGGTGGTGTAGCAGGCCGTATCGTCGAGGGTGACTCGTCGATTACCAACTGCCACAACAAGGGCCGTGTATATAATATGCACTACAACAACCAGCCTTGGACAACCACTTACAACACCAACTCTACAGGTGGTATCCTCGGTAGCTTCGGCTCGAAGAATAACCCTACAGGCTCAATCACTATCGAGAACTGTACAAATGCTGCACACCTCAACACTCACCGTGGTACAGTTGCAGGTATTGTAGGTTTCGCTGCAAATGCTACTATCAAGGGTTGCGAGTACAAGGTTGGTAACATCGCTGAGACCTACTTGGGCAACTCGGTATGTGCAGGTATAGTAGGTATCGCAAAGGATTCGAACATTTCTGATTGCGTAGCAACCATCACTTTGAATGGTATCTATGCAGGTTCGGTTGATGCTCGTATGGGCGGTATCGTAGCACACCTTATGGGTGACTCTTCGGTTTCGAACTGCTCGTTCTACGGTACAATCACTCCACGTGGACTCCGTCCTGCTGGTACTCCTGAGTACTTTGGTGGTATCGTAGGCTGGGCACAGGGCGAGGATATTACAATCTCGAACTGCCAGTGCGGAGGTACAATCAACGACAATGTAATCTCGGAGAACAACCTCTTGACCTACATTGCCAACTACTCGCCAAACGGTGGTACTGCATTCGCAGGAACTGCTACAGACAACAAGTACTGGGGCGGTAAATAACAATCATTTTGGGAGGTGGGGTTCACCTCGCCTCCCAATACTACAAGTGAATACACACTCACTAAAACATAAAAGTATTTACGATGAAAAAAACAATTTTCGGCGAGCTCGAGTATGAGCAGCCACAAATCAACGTCGTAGCCGTAGAGATTGAGCAGGGTTTTGCGCAGTCTTCGCAGTTGGACGACATGAAGGAAACAGAAGGCGAATGGGCCGCTTATTAACAACTAAAACTGGAAAAAAGTATGAAAAAGATTTTTAGAACAGTTGCAGCCCTCGCAGTAGTAATGTTTGCAGGCTGTACAACAGACTTGGAGAATGAGGTTGCCGCTCCTGGCGTAGGCGCAGGTCAGACAACCGTAACCGTAGGTATCGCAGATACCAAAACTTACTTGGGTGAGCTCGTTGATGGCGCACGCAAGGTTTATTGGAATTCGGACGATCAAATCGCTATCAATGGCGTAGCATCGTCGGCTATTGAGCGCACCGAGGATCACTCGGCTGCAGTATTTACTTTCGAGGCAGACTTGACACACCCTTACTCGGTGCTCTACCCTGCTGAGTCGTACAAGGACGCACAGACAATCACACTCCCTGCAGTTCAGGAGTCGGCTACCGACTCGTACGGCAAGGATGCAGCTCCTATGGCAGCATACCAGAGCGAGGTTGGCACAGTTCAGTTGCACCACCTTGCAGGTGTTGTTCGCTTGCAGGTTAAGCTCCCTGCTGAGAGCAAGCACAGCTACCACCAGTTGAACAAGATTGAGCTTCGTGGTAAGGCTGGTGAGCAGGTATCAGGTGACTTCGCTATCGACTACCAGGCTGTAACTCTCACAAGCGCTTCGACTGCTGAGGCTGACAAGGTTGTTGCCGCTAAGGCTAACAAGACTCTCTCGGCTGAGGAGGCTCAGGACGTATTCGTAGTTGTTCCTGCACAGGAGTATGCTGAGGGTTTCACCGTACGTTTGATCGACGACGCAGGCCACTATATGGATATCGCATCGAAGGCTATGACTATCGAGAAGGGCGAGATCAAGGCTATGCCTGTTGTTGAGTTCGTTCCAACCGGTACACTCGTAGGTGTTGAGATTTCGAGCGCACAGGATTTGGTTGCTTTCGCTAACGCTTACAATGCTGGCGAGTATGCAGAGGTTAATCCACTCATTGTAACTCTCAAGAACGATATCGAGTTCGACGACGAGACCAACGCTGCTTGGACTCCAATCGGAACAACAACTTATCAGGCTGAGGGTAATGTTGATTTCGGCTTTGCAGGTTGCTTCGACGGTGCAGGATTTTCAATCAAGAATTGGCACCAGACAAACAAGCCATTGTTTATGATGACCAGAAATGCTATTGTTAAGGATTTGACTATCGACAGCAGCTCTTCGATGACTTTCTCGTTGAATATCATCGCAGAGTCTCGCTACGGTGTTATCATTGGCGATGCGTTCTATACCGTTGTCGAGAACTGTACTAACAATGCTCCTGTTGTTCTTGACAACTGTCTTGCAGATGGTCTTGCAGTTCGTTTGGATGTTGCGGGTGTCGTAGCTCGTACAAATGAGCAGTGCCAGGTTGTAGGCTGTACTAACAATGGTTCTATCGAGGCTATGAGCACTTGTAACTTCGGTCTTGCAAAAGGTGCAGTACCAAAGGCAACCGTTTATATCGGCGGTATCATCGGTTATAGCCGTTGCGATTTGATCAACTGCTCGAATACTGGTGCTATCACTACAAGCTACAATGTTCAGACCAAGGCTACAGCAGGTGTTGCTGGTCGTGTAACAGGTACAGGCTCAATGGTAAACTGTACAAACTCTGGTACTATCACTGACAACTCTGTCCGTAAGCCTGGTGATATTGGTGTCAATGACTACAACCGTTATCTCTATCTTGGTGGTGTAGTAGGTTTGCCTGCTTGCAATGTAACAAACTGCTCGAATAGCGGTATTGTTACTGCGGGTACGAACGTAAAGGCTGTATATGTAGGTGGTGTTATCGCTTATAGCAACTCGGAGGTTGGCGTTTATGACAACATCACAAATACAGGTGCTGTATCTACAACAGGCGACGCTCGTTACCCATACGTAGGTGGTATTCTTGGCTATTGCAAGACTCCATATCTTACAAACATTAAGAACGAGGGTGCAGTTTCGGTAGGTCGCACCGAGGCAAGCAACACCGTAACTGGCGGTGTAGGTGGTATTATCGGTTCTTTGATCACTTCGCTCGACGGAACTAACACTATCGAGAACAGCGGTGCTGTATCGTACACAAACGCAAACGTTGGTTGGAACTACATTGGTGTAGGTGGTATTGCAGGTCTCTCTGATATCGCTGGTGCAACTTTGTCGAATGTGAAGAATACAGGTCTTGTAACTGCAACTGCTCCATCGGGCAAGTTGTACCACAACCTCCACGTTGGTGGTATCTTGGGTTTGGCTGTTACGAGCATAACTGTTACCAATACAACTCACGAGGGTGGCGTTTGCTTCTACACTAACAAGTCTGACGAGCTTCACTACAACATTTGCGTAGGTGGTATCGTAGGTAGCCATATCGACGGCCAGACTCTTACTGTAACCAACTCGGAGAATAAGGGTTATGCAGCTGTAGTTGGTAACTCGACTGGTATATATCAGGCTATCGCTCTCGGTGGTATCGCAGGTGCTCTTGTTGGTGGCGACTCGAGCATTAGCAACTGTACTGTTACTGGTCGTGTTGGAAACAGCCGTCAGAATAACAACACTACAACATTCACCATTCGTGCCTCGGGTGGTGGCGCAGTTCAAATGGGAGGTATCGTAGGTTATGTAGAGGGTACAGAAGACAACCTTCTCTCTGTAACCAACTGCTCATTCAACAACAATGGCAATCTTGAGAACTTCGTTATCAACACAAGCTACGCTATCTACGCATTGCGTGGTGTAGTTGGTGGTTTGGTAGGTACTGCAAAGTATGCTGACATCAAGCAGAACACTTGCGTAGCTCGACTCTACCTCACCAATACAACTATGCTTGCCGGTTTGGTAGGTTACTTACAGAACTCTAACTTGGAGGCGTGCTCGCTTCTAAACACCGAGGTATTGACCAAGAGTGCAAATGGTAGCGGTGGTTTGGTTGCAAAGTCTGTAGCATCGACTGTTAAGAACAACATTATTAACAATAGTAGTGTTGATACTACTGCAGCTCCAACAAAGCACGGTGTTCTTGCAGGTATCTCTGATGCTGACTCATCATTTACCGATAATCAGGTAAACGGTACATTCCAGGGTGCAGCTATCACACTCGAGAGCGTAATGGTTGCTAACGGTACTCCAACCATTACAGGTACTGAAATCTACGAGGAGTAATTCTCGTTTAAGCTCTTTGTCGGGTGGCCTTCGGGCCACTCGGCAGAAGAGTTTTATTTTGACGATAGAATAACGTCACGCCTATGGCGTTCTATGGCGTCGGGCATAAAAGCCCTCTATGGCGTCGCCAACTAAGTTGGCTCTATGGCGGTCCCCATAAAGCACCAAAGGTGCGCCGTCATAAAGGTTTTGCTAAAAACCGCCGTCATAAAGCAGTCGCAGACTGCGCCGCCAAACTAAAAAAAAGCGAAAAGCTGAAACTGATGAAACGACTTTTTATTCCAATTTTAACCCTTATTTTGGCGTTGGCTTGTACACCCGACAATGGTGGCGAGCAGAACGGCAACAACAATAACAACAACGGTGGATATGTTCCAACCGGCAAAATCACAGTAAAGGGACTCGTCTATGGCGGTGCTAGCACAACGCTCGCTGGCGTAGTTGTGTCCGACGGTTTGCTGTGCGTGCAGACCGACGAAACGGGTTACTTCGAGATTGATAGTGACCTCTCACGCACGAAGTTTATTACGGCAAGTATCCCTTCGGGCTATATGGCTCCGACAAACGAGAATGGATTGCCAATTTTCTATCACCAAGTAACTGACGAGGAGAGAAAGAAGGATATGGTTCAGCACACCTTCGAGTTCCTCCCAATCAATAATAACCCCGAGCGTTACACCCTTATCGTGGGTGCCGACCCGCAGCCACGTCAGAGTGGCGCAGGCTTCGACAACATCGCCTACCACGCACTCGATATGTGCGAGGACTTCTACCGTGATATGAAGGAGAAGGCCGCTACAATCAACGACCGCAACGTCTACGGTATGATGCTCGGCGACATCGTTCACGAGGATATGAAGCTCTACTCAAACTATGTTGCGGGCTTGAAGACGCTCGGTTTCCCGATGTTCAACATCCTCGGAAACCACGACAACGACTACACAGCCAAGAACGACACCGAAGGTCGTCGCAAGTACGAGGAGTACCTCGGACCGACCTACTACTCGTTCAATATCGGCAAGCAGCACTATGTGGTGTTGGATAACCTCATTATGAAGCTACGATCAAGCGACAACTCATTGCGAGATTACGACCAGGGACTCACCGACGAGGTGTGGCAGTGGTTGCAGAACGACCTCGCATACGTAGACCGTTCGACAACCATTATGGTGGCAGCGCACTCGCCTATGTTTATGGGCGATAATATGAGCGAGCGCTCGAAGCACGCACAAGGCCACCGTAGCGACTATGCAAACCTCTTCTCGAAGTTTGCGAAGGTACACGCTTGGGCAGGACACTCTCACACAACATTCAACTATGTTTATCCCGAGTCGTCGGACTTGAAGAACCTCGAGGTGCACACCGTAGCTCGCTCGACTGGCGAGTTGTGGACAAACGAGTATATCGCAAACGGCACTCCACGTGGTTACACTGTAGTGGAGGTCGACGGCGACGATATTTCGTGGTATTTCAAGCCTACAATCTATCAGCGCAATGGCTTTACAGGCAAGACCTCGCCACAGCCTGAGTACAAGTATCGAGACTACGACTTCGACGAGAATGGCGTAGCGAAGATGCGCAAGGATGGCTCGACGCTTTCGGACAAGTACCAGATGAAAGTCTACAAGCCAGGCGAGTACCACAAGACCTACAAGGATATGTTGAATGGCAAGGCTGCCGACAAGAGCTACATCTACGTAAACGTATTCCTCTGGGACGACAAGTGGGAGAAGCCTAAGTACAACGGCGTAACTATGACAAAGGTGGGCTACAAGGACGCCTACGAATTGTCAGATTACGAGATAAAGAATCACTACTACTCTTACGGCTACAAGTTGGCAGGTGGTAGCGATTACGGCCCAGCAGACCCAACCGACAATGTTTTTCACACCCTCTTCCGTGCCTACGAGCCTAACTCTAAGGGCAAGGGAACGATTACGGTTGTGGATCGCTTCGGCAACGAGTACTCGCAGAGCATTTCGTGGTAAAACGCACAAATTAACCCTTTTATATGAAAAAAGTAAACCTTTTAGCACTCTTGGCGTTGCCACTGCTGTCGTTGGTTGGTTGTCAGGCAGACGTGACAGCCGACACACCGCTAACCGCAGGTACGACGACGCTCTCGATTTCGCTCGAGGAGAGCAGAACGGCTTTGGGCGCAAAGGAGGGTGAGTTCTACCCTACGTTTTGGTCGGAGGGCGACTGCATTGCTGTGAATGGCGCAAAATCGAACGATGTGAACATCGACCCGCAGAACAAGGCACACGCAACGTTCTCGGTAAATGCGGTTTTGGATTACCCTTATTTCATCACCTACCCTTACACCGCATCGACCACCGCAAAGAGTCCTAAGGTGACATTCTTGGCGGAGCAGAGCCACAAAGAGGGCTCGTTTGCCGAGAATAGCGCTCCGATGTGCGGATATGTGGCAAGCTCCAACGACAATATCGTTTTGAAGCACCTCGCAGGCGTTTTGCGCTTCGCAATTCGTGACAGCAAGGGTTTGAACACCAAGCTAAAAAAGGTTACTATAAACTCGTCGAAAGCGTTGGCGGGCGAGTTTGTGGTTGATTGCCAGAACGGCACAATCACACCGACTGCAAACATCAGCAAAACTATCGTCTATACCCTACCCGACAATTTTGCACTCTCTGTCGATGAGGATCGCTACATCCACATCGCTGTGCCGTGCGGAACACTCGGTCTTTGCGAGTTGATATTCACCGACGCAAATGGCAAGAAATTCTATGCGCAGTGGAACGCCTCGGAGGTAAAGGCGGGCGTCGTTCGTGAGTTCAAGAGCATCTCTTTCAAAGAGAAGAATGAGCCTATTCAGCTCGAGGATATGACCGAGACTTTGGTCGATGAGTGGGCAACCGATTTGGACTATACCGTCAAGGGTTACGTTCGCAGCAATGGCACTCCTTTGGCAAACGTTGTTGTGTCGGACGGTTTGTTGTGCACCACAACCAATGCTAACGGCTTCTACTCATTGAATAGCAACTTGGCAGATACGAAGTTTATTATGGTGAGCATCCCTTCGGGCTATACCGCGCCGACCGATGCAAATGGTTTGCCTATCTTCTACCACCGAGTAACCGATAGCGAAAAGATTAAGAATATCTGCGTGGCGGACTTTTCGTTCAACAAGATAGCAAACAATGCAGAGCGTTTCACCTTGCTCGTGGGTGCCGACCCTCAGCCTCGTGCAAGCACAGCAGGTTACGACAATAACGCCTACCACTCGCTCGATTGCTGCAACGACCTCTATCGTGATATGCGTGAGAAGGCGGCGACAATAACCAACCAGAATGTGTATGGTTTGATGCTCGGCGATATCGTTCACGAGAATATGTCGCTCTACGACAATTATATCGCAGGTTTGAAGACGCTTGGCTTCCCGATGTTCAACGTTATGGGTAACCACGATAACGATAAGACCGCAACAAACGATGTCGAAGGTCGCCGTGTATTCGAGGAGAAATTGGGCCCAACCTACTACTCGTTCAATATTGGTAAGTTGCACTTCGTAGTGTTGGATAACCTCATTATGAAAATCGACAGTGATAGCAATGAGCTCAAAGCATACGACCAAGGTCTAACCGACGAGATTTGGCAGTGGTTGCAGAACGACCTCTCGTATGTGGATCGCTCAACAACCCTGATGGTGGCGGCACACTCGCCAATGTTTAAGAAGATTGATAATACCAATCGTGCAGCGAAGCATAAGGATGATTACGCAAACCTCATTGCCGAGTTTGCAAAGGCTCACATCTGGACAGGTCACGCTCACAACACCTACAACTACAACTATGCGGCATCGCACAGATGGGCGGTTGTGGAGGAGCACACCGTAGCCCGCTCTACGGGCGAGTTGTGGACTAACGAGTATATCGCAGACGGTACACCTCGTGGCTACACCGTTGTAGAGGTCGATGGCGACAATATAGAGTGGCACTTCAAGCCGACAATATATCAGACTGGTTCGTTCGTTTCGACAAAAAAGACCTCGAAGAAGCCAAACTACACCTACCGTGATTGGAACTATAGCGATGGCGTAGCAAAGATGAAGTCGGATAACTCTACCCTATCCGAGGCGTACCAGATGAAGGTCTACAAGCCTGGTCAGTATCACAATACCTACGCCGATATGATTGCAGGCAATGCGGCAAACAACTACGTATATGTAAACGTATTCCTCTGGGACGACAAGTGGGAGAAACCGAAGTATAATGGCGTTGAGATGGAGGCTGTAGGCTACCAAGACGCCTACTGCTTGGCAACATACGAGATTCAGAGCCACTACAAAACTTATGGTTACACTCTAAAAACCGACAGCGGCTATGGCCCTTCGAACAACAATATCCACACCATTTTCCGTGCGGAGGAGACTCGAAGGAGTGGTTCGGGAACAGTAACCGTAACCGACCGCTTCGGCAACAACTACTCGTCGACTATTTCGTGGTAAGAACACTTTATTAAACAACAAACAATATGAACTACATTAAAAGATTAGGTTTGCTTTTTGTACTCCTGCTCACCATCGCTTCGGTGTATGCAGGTGGTATCAAGAATGCACAGGACTTGATGGCATTTGCAGCGGCTATCAACAAGGGTGAGGACTACTCTGCTTTCAAGAATGATAAGGGAGAGGTTTGCCTCGAGGCTGACATCGATATGGCAAAAGCCAAGAAGATGCCGACAATCAAGTCGTTCGGCGGCGTATTCGATGGCCAGGGCTACGCCTTGAAGAACTGGAAGGCGCAGAACGCTCTTATTCACGAGCTTTTGGAGGGTGGTAAGATTTGCAACCTCCGCATCGACGAGTCGTGCGTAATGAAGGCTCAAAACAAGGGCGGTGGCGAGTATTTCCTCGGTTGGATTGTAAACATCAACAGCGGTACAGTCGAGAATTGCGAGAACCACGCTCCTATCTCGCTCAAGTCGAACTTCACAACCGGCAATGTATATGTCGGAGGTTTGGTCGGCTCTAACCGCTATGTTGTATATCGTTGTCGCAACTATGGCAATGTATCGTCGGCTTGTATCTCTTGCAAGCGAGAGCAGAACAAGGAGGTTGCAATTTATGTCGGCGGTATCGCAGGTGCGGCTCATCCTAAGGCCCTTCTTGGCGCAACCGTTGCTCGTTGCGAGAACCACGGTAATGTACAATCAATGAATGACGCTCGCTACGACAAGGTCGGAGGTATCTTGGGCGATTCATTCAGAATCACCGTTAAGTTGTGTCTCAACTATGGTAATGTAACCAGCACATCGAATGCTCCCGAAGCTGGAGGTCTGAGCGAGAGCTGGGTTGCGGGTATCGCAGGCTACACCAAGCACGAGATTATCTGCTGCGACAACTTTGGTACTATCTTCTCGTCGGGCGTAAGCGTTGCTCACACTGCAGGTATCTGCGGTATGCCTCACAACAAGTTGGTTATTGCCGACTGTACAAACTACGGTAAGGTTGAGTGTGCAAACGACGTTCCTGCACACGTAGGTGGTATTGCTGCGACTATCGGCCGTGAGGTGCACCTCGTAAACTGTAACAACCGTGGCGAGGTAAGCTTCATCGGAGCAAGCCCTACCCGTCCATCTTTCATTGGCGGTATCGTAGGTCAGGTCTATACTACAAAGAAGGCTACTACCTCGGCATATCTTCGTCGTTGCGTAAACTACGGCAAGGTTAATAGCCTTTCGGGTGGTAACAACTACGAGAATCACAACAACGCTATCCACACAGGTGGTATCGTTGGTCAGGCAAGCGGTAATGCGAAGGCTTTGGCACGCATCCTCGACTGCGCTAACAAGGGCGAGGTTAAGGCTGCTACAGGTCGTCGTGGTAACATCGCAGGCAACATCATCAGCACTGATGTTAAGGGCGGCGAGTTCAGCAACTACGCCGAGGCTGTTGAGCCATTGGCTAACGGCGCAACCATCTACGGTCGTGTAGCTACCGAGAAGGGCGAGCCTGTTGTAGGCTGTGTTGTTTCGGACGGTAAGCAGTGTGTCGCAACCGACAGCAATGGTCACTACGAAATGGTTAGCGATATGAAGGATACCCGCTTCGTATTTATCTCTATCCCAGCGGAGTATCAGATTCCACACCGCAAGAGTGTAATTCAGAACTTTGCACGCATCCCACGTCACAAGAATGGTGCTGTGGCTAACTTTACGCTCACAAAGCGCACCGAGCCTACCGACAAGTACACAGTTATTATGATTGGCGACCCTCAGATGCGTGGTCTCGGCATCGACGGCTCGGGCGAGCGTTATCGTGATGTATTGCTCCCTGACGTAGAGGAGTTCAAGAATACAACCAAGGGTGAGTTCTTCGCTATCAACCTCGGCGACTTGGTTTACAACTGGATGGCAGGTTATGACGACTATATGGACATCAGTTCGACAACATCGTACCCTATGTGCCACATAATCGGCAACCACGATCACGACCAGTCGAACATCCTCGAGTGGAAGTTGGGTACTCCATACTTCGAGGAGTATGTGTCGCCTACCTACTACTCGTTCACTATCGGCAAGATTCACTACGTGATGGTAAACAGCATCGAGTATAGCCGCAAGGACGCAAAGGCTCACTATGGCTCGGGCTTGAACGATCAGGAGATGGAGTGGTTGAAGCAGGATTTGAAGTATATCCCACACGACTATACAATCTACATCTGCGGTCACGCTAACCTCTGGAAGAAGCCCGGAACAAGTCCAAATGGCTCGTACGGTAAGTACAATGTGAACTACAAGGAGTATTCCGAGCTTATTAAGCCTTATAAGCGAGTTTACTCGTGGTCGGGTCACTACCACACCAACTATGAGTTTGAGTACGCAGGTAAGCCTAAATATGAGGATATGAGCCACTTCTCGTGTATCTCGGTATCTCGTTGTATCGGTACCTTGCGTTCGAATATGGAGATGGACAACAGCGGTCTTCCAAACGGCTATATGGTCGTAGAGGTTGACGGCGATAACGTTGAGTGGTGGTACAAAGTGCCTGGTCACGACCGCAACTACCAGATGCGTACCTTCTCTCCTGTTCGCACAGGCGACGGCTACGTGAAGGCTAACATCTGGAACT
>JAFYQY010000008.1 GCA_017559685.1 Alistipes sp. | reverse complement strand
GGCAAAAGTCGGACTCGAAAACGACACCTTGAAATAACCCAAGTGTCCCTCGAATTGGGAGTATAGTACTGGGCAAAGGTAATTGCTTGATATACAGAGTGGGGAGCAGGTGGACAGACTCTCGTTTTCCGCTCAAATCAAGTCTCAGAGAAATCTGAGACTTTTTTGTTTTTATGCCAAATCGGCTCCCCAGGCACCTGTGTCAAGGTTCGACTCTACAAACTGAGCAGCTTTGAGTTAAAACCGCCAAGCGTAAAAATTGCTTCGTAATGCCCTGTTATCATCCATTTGCACCGAAATATGCAAATGGTGTTAACGTGGGTAAAAGTGAAAAAAAGTTCCAACTTTTTTACTTTTTATTTGTGTTTTGTCAAAAGTTGTCAAAAATAAGATGTTACTTTGCGCAGGGTAACTCTTAAATCTATTGTTATGTCACTATTGGATTGGCTGCTTGCAGCGTGGATTTGCGACAAGGTCTTCGGCGATGGCTCGAAGCGCCGTTCGTGCAACGACTCGTTTGAGGACTCTTTCGGCGACTCGCTTCGTGATTACGATTATGATGATTTCGACGATGGCTTCGGCGACGATTTTTGACGGCTAGCGAGGTTTGAGATAGCATTATGGCAAAGGTTATTATGCGGAAGAACTCGGCTCCACTAAAACATTTGTCCGAATATTGGAAGGCTATGATTATGAAATCAAAGCAGTTGAATATAAGTATAATGGCGTTAGAACGACAAATTTTCAAACACGCATATTTTCAATAAATGGCTGGTATGAGCACACTTGAACGAGCAATAGAGATTGCGACTGAGGCGCATAGAGGGCAGGTGGATAAGGCTGGAAATGACTATATCCAACATCCGTTGCGTGTGATGGCGGCGGGAAAAACCACCAACGAAAAGATTGTCGGCGTGTTGCACGATGTTGTTGAGGATGCCGATTGGACATTCGAGCGACTTGCCGCAGAAGGTTTTTCGAGCGAGATTATCGAGGCGTTGCAATGTGTGACAAAGCTGTCGGAAGAGGAGCCCTACGATGAGTTTATCGAGCGAGTTAAGGCGAGCCGATTAGCGGTGGCGGTAAAGTTGAACGACCTCGCAGACAATATGGATATCCGTCGCCTGGGCAAATTGACCGAAAAAGATTTCAAGCGCCTGCAAAAATACCACCGAGCATACAAGCAACTGCTCAATATGTAATTTGGTGGGGTGTTTACTCCTCAATTATTCCACCTCCCAAAACGACATTGCCACGATAGAAGGCGGCGGCCTGGCCAGGGGCGATAGCGGTCAATGGCTCGTGGAGTTTGACTTGTAGGGTGTTGTCGGGCAGGAGCGTTACCGTGCAACGATTCTCCTGTTTGCGGTAGCGAATTTTTACGACGACGTCATCTTTGCCCAAGAGGTGCGCAGGGTTGATGATATTCCAATCTTTCAGTCGCATCTCGGTGCGCTCCAACGACTTCAAATCGCCGAGCACGACCTTGTTCTCGGAGGGTACAATCTCCTTTACAAATACCGCCTGGTTGAGGTCGATGCCAAGACCTCGACGCTGACCAATCGTGTAGAACGGATACCCATCGTGGTAGGCGATAAAGTGACCTGCCACATCCACGAATTTGCCCTTCTGAATCGCTTCGGCAGGGACTCTCTCACGCAAAAAAGTGCGATAATCCATCGGGCAAAAGCAGACTCCGAGACTATCTTTTTTCGTCGCAGCCTTCAAAAATCCACGTTCCTCGGCTATCTCTCGAACTCGCTGTTTTGTAAGTCCGCCCATAGGCAAAACCATTCGTTTCAAGATTTCTTGAGGCAAGCCCCAAAGGAAGAAAGATTGATTTTTATCCTCGTCTTCGCCGTTTGTGATATGCCAAAAATTGTCTATTTTTTGCTTCTGAACATAGTGGCCTGTGGCGATGTGGTAGATGCCCATCTCGTCGGCAATCTGGCGGAGTAACGGCCACTTTAAGTAGTTGTTACACAGCGTGCAAGGCACAGGTGTGTGACCGCACATATACTCGCTGACGAAGTAGTCGATAATAGTGGTTTTGAACAGTTCTCGCTGGTCGGAGACGATGTGCTGAATGCCGAGACGACGGCACAAATCACGAGCATCGTCGAGATACTCGGTGTTGCCATCCTTCTCGTAGAAGCGGAAGGTCACGCCTACAACCTCATACCCAGCATCTTGTAGCAACAGTGCCGCCACGGAACTGTCCGTACCGCCACTCATTCCCAACAAAACTCTCCTCTTCGCATCCATACCACAAAGATATGGAGAAAAAATGAGAATATAATCAAATATTTTTTGTATATTTGCGGTAATAGTTCACCTCGGTTCGCAATTTATTTTGCGATATAACACATTTAAGAGATATGTACAACTCAAGAAATTTATTGTGGGCGCTTATACTCTTGGGGGTTGTAGCGACATCGCCAACTAAGTTGTTTGCGCAAAACAACAACGACGCTTTTGAGCTCTTCAAGCAGCAAATAAACAGCGAATTCAACAAGGCGCAGCAGGCGCACAAGAAGGAGTTCGATAGCTATCGTGACAGTGTAAACTCGCTCTACTCTCAGCACCTGAAAGGGGTGTGGGATAATACCTTGGTGGATAAAAAGGTCGAGGCGCCCAAAAAGCCAGAGCCAAAGCCTGTGGTTGATAACACGCCTGTGACAACAAGCAAACCTCTCCCTTATGCTCCACCTGCCGTAGCAGATGAGCCTAAGGCTGAACCTGTTGCACAGCCTGCTCCATTGGCACCTACGGTTGCGCAACCTAAGCCCGATGCAAACACCTTCTCGTTTAGTTTCTACGGAGAGTTGTGTGTAGTTCACGTTCCTGCCACAAAGTTGAGAATGTACGACGTCTCTCAGAAGCAGATTTGCGAAGCTTGGGACACATTGTCATCTGGTGAGTTCGATCAATTTTTGGTGGATTGCCAAAGATATAAGGAGAAGCTCAATCTCTGTGATTGGGGTGTGTATCAGTTTATTACGCTCTTTGCTACAGCCTATTTTGGTTCGCCCGAGCAGAATGAATCGATTCTTTTCCGTGTATATGCGCTCTCGCAACTTGGCTACAAGGTTCGACTCGCAAACCAGGAGTCGAAGTTGGTGTCGCTGGTAGCGGTCAAGCAGAATATCTTCTCGGCGCAATACGCCAAAATAGATGGCGATAAATACTACCCGCTTTCGCCAAAACCGATGAAGGGATCAATTCGATTCTGCGACTTTGCCTTCCCGAATGAGCGAAGCATATCATTGCAGGTTTCGAAGCTTCCGAAGTTGCCATACACACCAGCGGGTGATCGCTTTGTGAAATCGGAGGCCTATCCGAATGTTGCAACAAAAGTAAACGTCAATAAAAACCTTATCGACTTCCTCGATACCTACCCAAGTTGCCGCTGGGATCTCTACGCATCGGCGTCGTTGAGTCCGACAGTGAAGCAGCAGTTGTATCCTGCTCTGAAGGAGAAGATTAGCGGTGCAACCGAGAAAACGGCCGTAAACATTTTGCTCAATTTCGTTCAAACAGCGTTTGAGTATAAGACCGATGGCGAACAGTTTGGTCGTGAAAAGATATTTTTTGGCGATGAGCCTTTCTTCTACCCATTCTGCGACTGCGAGGATCGCTCAATTCTCTTTGCGATACTCGTGCGAGAGTTGCTTGGTTTGGAGGTTGTTCTGCTCGACTACCCATCGCATATCGCAACAGCGGTGGCATTCAACGAGGATGTTGTGGGAGACCACCTGAACATAAGTGGTCGAAAATACGTAATTTGCGACCCGACATATATAGGTGCCTCTATCGGACGATCGATGCCCGATATGCAAAATTTGAAGGCCAACGTTTTGAAAATTAACTAAGATAGAAATTTCTATCTTTGTCATAAATATTACTTTGAGAGATGTTTCGATTTTTACTATTTGCAGTTTTGATGACATTGCCAATGGGGTTGTCGGCGCAGAAGGTGCGCACAGCCTCGGGCTCGTACACATATTATGTGCCCTCTAATGTGCCTAAGGAGCGTGCCGAGATAATCGCTTTCGATAGACTTAGAGCCCAGATTCTTGCCGACGAATTCGGTACATTGGTATCTGCTACCAACTACACCCACATTGAGAATGCGAACGGTAAGTCGTCGGTTAACTTTGCCTCTTTTGGTGAAAGCGAGGTTAAGGGTGAGTGGCTGGAGACAGTAGGAACGCCTAAATACTCCTACACTATGGATGAGCAGGGCGGCCTGGTAATCACCGTTTCGGCAACCGGAAAAATTCGAGAGATTACGACTCCGCCAATCGATTTCAAGGCTAAGTTGTTGCGCAACGCCACAGACGATGTGTTCGAGAGCGACAGCTTCAAAGAGAACGATAGATTGTATATGTCGTTCCACTCTCCTGTAGCGGGCTATCTCACTGTCTACATCTTTGATGGTGAGAGCGACGTCTACAGAATGCTCCCATACTCAAACCAGGAGATTGAGGCTATGCCTGTCGAGGCAAACAAGAGATATGTGTTCTTCTCGTTGAAGGATACAAAGACGGGTGTTTCGTCGGACTTGATTGACGAGTATTTGCTCTCTTGTTCGAAGCGAATTGAGTACAATCGTGTTTACGTTATCTTTTCGCCAAACAAATACATCAAACCCGTAGACTCATTTGGTAAGAATGTGGACGATCCGAGAGTGTTGAAGTTCGAGGATTTCCAGAAGTGGCTGACTAAATACAGAAAGTCGGACTCAAGTATGTGTGTCGATATCAAGGATATAGCAATTAGTAAAAATTAATAAATATTCACAAATATGAAGATGTTGAAACCTACGCTGAAATGTTTGTTGGTGATGGGAGTGTTCTCTTTGCTCTCAATCACAACCTCAAAGGCTCAAAATGCGAGCGTCGAGTCTGCGTTGAAGAGAAAGTACGACCTTGTGCAGTACCACAGCGAGTGTGGTGGTTGGTACTTCTTGAGCTACACCTCGTCGGGAACACCGATGTATGGCTTTGCAGATGCGAAGGGTAATATTGTAGTTTCGGGCGCTACCGACTACAAGATTTACCCGGGTTATATGTCGTGTCTTCTTCTCGACCAAGCGCAGAAGCGTGTGCACGATAGATGGATTGCAGATTGCAAGGTCTACGAGAAGAAGTTGGTTGAATACCAGAGGGTGGAGGCAAAGCACAAAGCCGATATGGAGAGCTACAAGATTAAAGTCCAAGCTGCCGAGGCAGAGGCGACAAGAAGATGGGAGCGTGCAAAGCAGGAGGCTGTGAAGAGAGCTCAGTACGAGGCTCAACGACTTCAGCAACAATCATCGGGCTCAATTCTTGGCGCAGTGCTTAGTGGCGCGGCTGGTATAGCATCGGTTGCAGTTGCGGCTAAGAGCGTAAAGTATGAGCCATTCCGCAATCAGGTGCTCGGCGAGCGCAATTTGTTGGTGGCGCCGGCTAAGCCCTACAACCCAACTCCTAAGAAGCCTATTGAGCCATCTAATGGTCTCTATTGGAAATCATTCCCATTCCGTCAACCTTGTAAGTATGAGTTTATCCACTTCGCCCAAATCGAGGAGAAGGGCTCATTTGCCGATGTTCAATACCAGGGCAAGTGGGGCTTGGTTGATGCCGAAATGAACGAGGTTGTTCCGTGTGTGAACACCAAGAGAGTTCGTGTAAAGGTGTTGGAGAATGGAATGACAATGATTTACCATAAAAACAAGTATGGTGTTCTCAACAAGAATGCAAAGGCGGTTATCCCTGTGGCATACAAATCGCTCGTCTGGAACGGCTCTCGTTTCTTGGCGGAGACTGAGGCTGGCTTTGGTTTGTTGTCGGAGAAGGGCGCAGAGATTATCCCTTGCAAGTATAAGGAGGTTAAGAACTCGTATGGCTATTGGTTGTGTAACGATAATGGTAAGTGGGGAATATTCTCGAGCGATTACGACGAGTTGTATCCTTGCCAATTCCAGAGCGTGAAACTTGCAAAGGTTAGCGAGAGATTGGTTCTCTACAACAAGGATAAGGGCTTGTGGGGCGTGTTAGATTTCCATACAGGCAAGGAGTTGCTCGGCAACAAATACGCCTCAATCGACAATGTCGACTTGGGTCAGGCGGGTTCGTTCTACAAGGCGTGCCGAGATGGTAACTACGGACTCTATGCCGACAATGGCGTGATGGTTATCCCTTGTGAGTTCTCGAATATCAAATCGGTAAACATTAAGTTCGGAAGCGAGACAAAGCCAATGATTGAGGTTAGCAAAAATGGCACTAAGGGTTTGTTCGAGACTAATGGTGTGGTTGTAATCAAACCCGGCAAATACACCTCTTATACCAAGAAGAACAGCTACTATGAGGTTAAGATAGGCTCTAAGTTGGGTGCTTGCGACCTCTATGGTAACGAGTTGGTTCCGTGCAAGTATTCGTTGTTGGGTTACGACTCAAAACGCTCATTCTACTACGCCGAGAAGGATGGTAAGCGAGGTTTGGTATCTGAAACAGGTCGAGAACTCTTCCCATTTGTTCAAGCGGAGACTTTAGGAATTCTCCCAGACGAGCCTTCGTGCTTGCGAATAGGCAATGGCACAAGCAAGGGCTATGGTATTATCGATTATGGTGGCAACATTCTCTTCCCGATGAAGAATAAGTTGGATAAGATTCAGAAGTTGACCAAAAAGATTGCTAAACTCAAGACCAAAAACCCTGCTATCGAGGCTAATTACACCGAGAAGTTAGCTATGGTGAAGGCCGATAAGGAGGCGCGAACCTTGATGGACTACAGAGCAAAGCAGGAGCATAAGACCTTTAGCTTCTTTGCGAAGAACTATGTGGAGCGCAACATCAACGAGTGGCAGAAGAAGGGCGAGTTCGAGAAGAGCGACGACTGGAAGAAGCGTGTGAATAAGAACACCTTGAATCAGCGTGTGTTCGCCTTGACCAAGGAGGCGCAGGATATCTATATCAAGGACTTTATGCGTGTTATGCCTGCCGACAAGACCTATATCGTAGGCGACTACGACCCTGACCACGAGACATATCGTATCCATAGCGAGTACTCGAAGAACGATATCTTGGTGCAGGTGCCTTCAAACGATGCGTTGGAGTTCAAGACCACCTTTGCATCGTTGAACAAGGAGCCAAAGTTCTTCATCGACAACGACGCAATCGCCCTTGCCGAGTATACCTTCGCATTCCCTGGTGGTGCCAAGTACAAGTATAGCAACGAGGCTTCGCTGACCTACTCGATTGCCGATGTAAAGTACGACTTCGATGCGGTCGAAATCGACAAGAGCTTCACAGGCGAGAAGAAGAAGGGCAAGCAGACCATCTCGACAAGCACCTTCTCCATCGGTAAGTCGGATATCGACATCAACATTCCAACCACCGAAAAGGTCAACCAGAACACCTTCGCAGTTATTATTGCGAACGAGAACTACGACAACGAGAAGATGGTGCAGTACGCATACAATGACGGTCAGGTCTTCAGAGATTATTGTCGTAAGACGTTGGGTCTCCCAGAGGAGAATATCCATTTCAGACCAGATGCAACACTCAACAATATGAAGTTCGAGCTCAACTGGTTGAAGGCGGTAACAAAGACCCATACCGACGCTCAGGTTATCTTCTACTATGCGGGTCACGGTATGCCTGATGAGTCTACACGAGAGTCTTACCTGCTCCCAATCGATGGCTATAGCACAGTCTCTTCGACAGGCTTTAAACTCTCGGAGTTGTACGCTTCGCTCGGCGATTTGCCAGCGAACAATGTGTTGGTGATGTTGGACGCTTGCTTTAGCGGCGCAGACCGTAGCGACAACGTTATGGCTAATGTGCGTGGTGTTCGTATTGCACCTCGAGTTGATAAGCCACGTGGCAATGTTGTTGTCTTCTCGGCGACATCGAATCAGCAGACGGCGTTGCCATATCAGGATCAGTCGCACGGTATGTTCACCTATTTCGTGTTGAAATACTTGCAGAACAACCCAACCAATGCCAATTTTGGTGCGTGGTTTGACTACGTCAAAACAAATGTTGCACAAAAGGCGAGTGTAATCAATAGCAAGGAGCAAACCCCAACCGCTATAGTATCGACCTCTTTGGTCGAGACCTGGAAGGGCTTGTCGTTGTTTTAGCAAATAGAGCTATCTATCATCCCAAACACCCCGTCAGCCCACTGACGGGGTGAAAAATAACAACGTTGAGATATGTTTGATATTAAAGGTAGAGTTGCCGTAATTACAGGCGGCTATGGAGTGTTGGGAGCCTCAATGGCTCGTTGTTTGGCCAAGCTGGGCGTGCATATTGCAATCGTGGGTCGCAAACCCGAAAAGGGCGAGCCTTTGGCTGCAGAGTTGAGCGAAATTGGTGCCGAGGCAATCTTCTGTCAGGCCGATGTGCTTGATCGTGAAGCTCTTGTGACGGCACGAGAGACGATTGTGGCGAAGTGGGGCAGAATAGATGTTTTGGTCAATGCCGCAGGCGGAAATATGCCTGGTGCAACGATTATGCCCGACAAAAGCTTCCTCGATATTGACTTCTCGGCGTTCAATGGTGTGATGAATCTCAACCTTATGGGTACGGTTATACCGACTGTTGTCTTTGGCGAGCAGATGGCCAAGCAGAAGAAGGGATCAATCATAAATATCTCGTCGATGACGGCGCAGAGCGTCGTAACCCGTGTGGTGGGCTACTCGGCATCGAAGGCTGCAATCGATAACTTTACTCGCTGGATGGCTGTCGAGATGGCAAAGAAGGTGGGTGAAGGCGTTAGAGTAAATGCGATCGCTCCAGGTTTCTTCATTACCGAGCAGAATCGCACCCTTATGACCAACCCCGACGGATCGCTCAGTGACCGTGCCAAGGATGTGGTACGTGCTACGCCATTTGGGCGTTTGGGCGAGGCTGACGAGTTGCACGGCGCAGTAGTATTCTTCGCCAGCGACGCATCGAAGTTTGTTACGGGTACAATCTTGCCCGTAGATGGCGGTTTTAGCATATTTAGTGGCGTTTAATTATGGGTAAGGTCTATAAATGTGAGCAGTGCTGGCGCTGGTATGGCCCGAACGACCCCGTGTCGTTGCAGGATATACGTCAGGCGGGTGCTACGGGCATCGTGAATGCGTTGCACCACATCCCTAATGGCGAGGTGTGGACTATCGAGGAGATTGAAAAACGCAAGCAGATTATCGAGGATGCAGGGCTTGTATGGTCGGTGGTCGAGAGCGTGCCCGTTCACGAACATATCAAGACCCGCACGGGCGACTACGAACGATATATCGAGAACTACAAGCAGAGCATTCGCAATCTGGCGGCGTGCGGCATCAAGGTTATAACCTATAACTTTATGCCTGTGCTCGATTGGACTCGCACCGACTTGGAGTATCGTATGCCCGACGGAAGTCAGGCTCTGCGATTTGAGCGTGCGGCGTTCATCGCTTTCGACCTCTTCTTGTTGCAACGCCCAGGTGCCGAGAATGACTATACCGAGGAGGAGAAGCAGAAGGCTAAGGCTCGTTTCGAGCAGATGACCGAAGAGGAGCGTGCGACCTTGGTGCGCAATATGATTGCCGGTCTGCCAGGCTCGGAGGAGAGCTTTACGTTGGAGCAGTTTCAGGCGGAACTCGATCGCTATAAGGGTATTACACCCGAGGTGTTGCGTGCCAATTTAGTGGCATTTCTCGCCGAAATTTGCCCTGTTGCCGACGAGGTGGGCGCAGTGATGGTTATTCATCCCGACGACCCGCCAATGTCGATACTCGGTCTCCCTCGCATTATGAGTTGCGCCGAAGATTTCGAGGCGATGGTCGAGGCTGTGCCGAATAGGAGCAATGGCTTGTGCCTTTGTACGGGCTCGTTGGGCGTTAGTAGCGCCAACGACTGCGCCGATATGATGCGTCGATTTGGCGATCGTGTAGGTTTTGTCCACCTGCGAAGCACCGAGCGAGATGCGGAGGGTAATTTCCACGAAGCAAATCACCTCGAAGGAGACGTCGATATGTATGGTGTAATGAAGGCTTTGCTCGAGCTGCAACAGCGTCGAAAGGTCTCAATTCCGATGCGTCCCGACCACGGTCACCGTATGATTGATGACCTCCACAAAAAGAGCAATCCTGGCTATAGTTGCATCGGTCGTTTGCGTGGTTTGGCCGAACTTCGAGGTCTCGAAATGGGCATTGCAAAGTCTCTTTTTGAGGCGTAATTTACGATAAAAATAGTCAAAAAAGGCCGAGCTTTCTCGGCCTTTTTTGTTGTGATTTTACTCCTTTTTTTGCTTGTTTTTTCGTCTCTTTTTATTGAGTTTTTGCAGATATTTCGGGGGTAAATATGCGATATTTTTTCACTTTTTTCGACTATTTTTAGCCTCTTGCTCTCTACCTGCGGAAATGGCTAAAAAATGGGTATTTTTCCTAAAAAATCATACCTATTAAAAATATACCCCTAAAATGTGGTTTTTATACCCTAAAATACCCCCCCCTAACGTGCGGAAAATCAGGCACTTACGTTTAAAGGTAAAGTCGTCGGGAAAATAATGAAAAAAATACCTCAAAAAGGGTGTAACGAGAAAGAATTTTTATTATCTTTGTACGCATTTGTTTTGCCTTTAGGCAAGCAGGGTTAGGGGAATAAATATTTTCGACATATTTTTAGTGCAGAAAATTGCATAGATTAAGTCTGTGTTGGATAAGCCCATTTGCTTGGCAAAATTGCAAGGTTAAGTTAGGTTAGAAAACGTGAAAAGAGTCTTGGTCATATTGCTTATGTTAGTCGTCTTCCCGATGACTACCTTTGCGCAGTCTGTGCGTGAGGAGCAAGGCTCTGTAAAAATCTACTTCCGAGTTGGTGCAACCACAATCGATGAGACATACAAAAACAACGGTGAGTCGTTGAATCGCTTTGCCGAGATTATCAACGCTTGCAAGAGCGATAAGAGTGCTCACGTCGGAGTTATCTCTATCGCCTCGAGTACCTCGCCCGAGGGTAGCAAGGTGGTGAATGACCGCATCGCAAAACAGCGTGCTCAGGCTATTACCGATTGGCTCAAGGCTAAGACCTCGGTGGAGCTGGTTTGTAACACCGAGACTACTCGCACAGATTGGGGTCTCTTGCTCTCTGAGATCGGACGCAGAAGCGATATTCCATACAAGCAGGCGGTACTCAATGTCTTGCAGAATACACCTGAGTTTGCGAATGTAAATGGTCAGATTGTAGCCAGCCGTCTCGCCAAGCTCAAGGCTCTCTACGACGGAGCGCCTTACAACTGGTTGTTCCGAAATATCTTCCCTGGAATGCGTTATGCTGCCGCATCAACCACTATTAAGTGGGAGTTGCGCCATTCGCTAGCTATCACATCTGAGACATCAGCAAACTATGCACATACAGGCGGTAGCGGCACCATCACATTCGAGAAGAATGCGGCTGATGGTGTTATTCCTACTGTGACCAGCGGTGCCGAGTGGGTTAATTCGATTACTGCAACCGAGTCGAGCGTGAGCTACGTTGTGGCAGAGAACACCGCACACGAGCCTCGCACAACTGCTATCACTTTGAACTATGGCGGCTCGGAGTATAAGGTAACCGTAAACCAGGAGGCTGCTCCTAAGCCTGAGCCTGCACCTGAGCCTGTAGTAGAGCCAACTCCAGAGCCAGCTGCTACTGCAAAGGAGAAGAAGCCGTTCTATATGGCTCTCAAGACCAATATGCTCTACGATGTTGTCGCAATTCCGAATGTGGCTGCCGAGTTCCACCTTGGTGACCGTTTCTCGTTGTCGGCAAACTACACTCACGCTTGGTGGAGCAATGCAAGCAAGAACTTCTTCTGGCGCTACTATGGTGCCGAAGCATCTCTCCGTTACTGGTTTGGTAAGAGCTCACGAGTTAAGCCATTGCAGGGACACCACGTCGGTGTGAACTATCAGATTATGACATACGACTTCCAGCTCGGTGGCGAGGGTGTCCTTGCGGGTAAGCCGGGTGGAACTCTTATAGACCGTCCGAGCCACACCGTCGCTCTCGAGTATGGTTTCTCGGTGCCTATTGCTCGTCGTTTGAATCTCGACTTCGTGGTAGGTGTTGGTTACAACTGGGGTAAATTCGTTAAGTATATCCCTACTGATGGTCACTTCGTATGGAAGGGTGATTATAGTCGTAAGTATCTCGGTCCTACAAAGGCCGAAGTATCTCTTGTATGGCAGATTGGTCGAGGCAACTACAACGAGAAGTTTAACAAAAAGAACAAGGAGGCTAAGCGATGAAACGATTTGTCTACATATTGGCCCTCTTGTTAAGCCTTGTGGTTACATCTTGTGTCCACAAGGAGTTGTGTGTGGATCACCGCCCTCACGCACACCGTCATCATATCAACGTTATTGCCGACTATCGTCTCGATTGGGAGGAGAATCTCACCGGATACCGAGATTGGAAGTCTACCTGGGTGTCGGACTACCTTGACTACGAGTCGTTGCGTCCAAAGACTCCTACAGGACTTCGTGTGATAACCTTCGACTCTAACGACAACCAAAATATCCACAATATCCCTGCTACGGGAGGTGTGGTTACACTCTACGAGGGTAACAACGACCTCTTGTTCTACAACAACGATACCGAGTATATCGTATTCTCACGTGGTGAGACTGGTGCATCGACCCGTGCATCGACTCGTACAACCACTCGTGGTACTCTCACTCGTAGTCAGTATGCTGAGGAGGGCGAGAATAATGTGAATGCACCAGATATGTTGTTCGCAAACTACTACGAGGACTACTTTGCCGAGAAGACTCTCGATCCGGTGGACTTCGAGGTGTTGCTCCATCCGGTGGTATTTACATATAAGATACGTATCGAGTTTGACGAGGGATTGCAGTATGTGGCAAAGGCGAAGGGTGCATTGTCGGGTATGGCCGAGTCGGTACAGCTGAGCACAGGTGAGACATCGGAGAAGGGTGCGACAATCAGTTTCGATTGCGAGGTTACCGATTATGGTATTAGAGCATTGGTTCAGTCGTTCGGTATCCCTGGCTATCCAAATCCTAACTATCCGTCTACTCGTGCAACCAGTCACGGTTTGAACTTCGTGGTTATGTTGCGAAATGGTAAGGAGATATATCTCGATTACGATGTTACAGACGACGTGAACAAGCAGCCTCACGGTGGAGTTATCGTTAGGTCTGGTGTCGTTATCGATCAGAAAGATGGTGTCCAGGGTTCGGGAGCATTTGATGTCGAAGTGGATGACTGGGGCCCATACGAGGATATCCCATTGCCGTTGAATTAGGACTTATACCTATATATAATATAAGAGAGAAAGCAATTTTACAACATACTAAACTAACAAACTAACTTAACTAACTAAAAAAACAAATTTTTATGAAAAAACTTTTACTCGGTATTTTTACCATCGCTACAATGGTCTCTTGTATGCAGGAGCAGGTAGTAAATGCGCCAGTAGGCACAGCTATTGGTTTCGACAACTTTGTTCAGTACACCAAGGCGGATCCATCGTTCAACAATGGCTCTAACAAACTTACATCATTCTATGTTTGGGGCTTTATGTACGATCTCGCTGCTGCTGCAGAGCCTGCAAATGTAGTATTCAACCAGCAGCTCGTTGAGTGGAGCGATGCGGCGGGTAAGTATACCTATTCACCTATCCAGTATTGGTTCACCGAGAAGAACTACAAGTTTGCTGCTTTGGCGCCAGTAGAGTTGCTTGACAACGGTCAGGCTCAGCTTACTCTCGCAAATGGCGACTATATGTCGGCAGATGGCGTTCTTGGTACAGTTGCATTCACTAATATCGATGGTGACAAGGACCTCGTATATGCACAGGCTACAGAGACTACTGATACCACTATCCCTGATGGTAAGTCTGCACACCTCCAGTTCCACCACCTTTTGTCGAAGATCAAGTTTACCTTCGTAAACAAGTTGCCAGAGTCTAACTACTCGCTCTCAATCAGCGATGTTCAGCTCGTTGTTCCTGCAGAGGGTGTTACAAACCTCGCAGAGGTACCAGCAGATGGCTCTGCGTTGTTTGCTTGGACTGCAAATACTGCGGCTAACGCACCAACTACCGTTTTGAAGTTCGGTGACGTTGTGGATACATACGACAACGACGAGAAGTTGGCTTCTGCAGGTGGTGTAGGTGTAGTTGAGGATGAGCGTTTGACTATCCCATTTGCTGTGCCTAACTCACAGTTGGAGCACAAGGTGACATTCAAGATCACTCTCCACAGCAGCACCAACACTGTAACTCAGACATACGAGAAGGAGACTGTTCTTATTTTGGGCGACCTCAAGGCAGGCAAGTGCTACAACTATACTGCTGAGATTGAGGAGGCTGACCTCGGTTTGAAGCCAATCGAATTCACAGTAGAGGTTGATGAGTGGGTTAACGGTAACAACTACGACTTCACAATAGGACAATAGGTTTAAATCCGATATTTAGGGTAGAGGCCTTTGACCGGACCTCTACTCACGAGGGACAGCGAAAGAGCCGTCACAAAAAAGACAACACACAATAAATTAAATAATTAAAAACAAACAACTAAAAACTTACAATTATGAAAAAGATTCTTTTCGTAGCACTTGCAGCTGTTGGATTGGCAGCGTGCGTGCAGAATGAGGAGTTGGCTGTTTCACAGGATGGTAAGGCTATTACGTTCGACAACGCTTATGTTGAGAACGCAACTAAGGCCGCTATCGATGGCAGCTACACCGCAGCAAAGGGTAATCTCGACCATTTCAATGTTTGGGCTACCATTGGCAACAATGGCGCTTCAACCAACATTTTCGAGGAGTTGCTTGTCGAGAAGACCAATGGCGCTTGGACTTACGACGCATCGTACACCCAGTATTGGATTCCAGGCAACCACTACGAGTTCGTAGGTGTTGTTGATGGTAATGTTTCGGTTACCAACGACGCTTGCAAGATGCCTATAACCATTGCAACTAACTTGTCGGAGCAGAAGGACGTACTCTACGCTACTGAGAGCCGTACTTACAACGGCGGTGAGGTGCAGCCTGTACACCTTCAGTTCGAGCACCTCTTGGCTAAGGCTAAGTTTACCGTTAATAATACTATTTCGGCTGAGTTGAGCGATTTGGAGTATGTTGTTGAGTCGATCACTATTTTGAACGCTGACGACCAGGCTCTCTACACTATCGAGAACGGCACTTGGGAGGCTCTTACTCAGTATTCTGAGCCTTTGGATTTCGGCGTAGTAACTAAGAATTCGGCTGAGACTGGCGCAGTTGCTGATCGTATCGGCTATAACGGTTCGGCTGAGTCGAACTGGGAGCGCCTTATCCTTCCACAGGAGGGCAAGTCTTTCAGTATCAAGGTTGACTATAAGCTCTACAAGGATGATGTAGTTGTTTATACTAACATTGGTAAGGAGAATAACGTAATGACTAGCGGACCTGTCGATATCGCAGCAGGTACGGCTTACAACTTTGTTCTTACACTTGGCAACCCAGGTGAGCCTATCACATTCACCGCTGGCGTAACAGATTGGATTAAGGAGAATGCTCCTGTATACTATGATGTTGTTGAGGTTGCAACTGTAGAGCAGTTCGAGACCGCTTTCGCAACTTCAGACGTTAACACAATCGTGTTGGGCGAGGATGTAGTTCTTGGTGCATCGGCAACTCGTGCGGAGTCTGATCCTAAGTTGACTATCACCAACGGTAAGAGCCTCACTATCGATTTGAATGGCCACAAGCTTTCGGCTACTTCGTCTTTGAGCACTAGCAATCGTGAGTTGTTCTTGGTTAAGGGTAACTTGACTATCAAGAATGGTACTATTGAGTATCAGCACGTTGGCGAGAATATGGGTTGGAACGCTATGACCACTATTTTCGACGTAACTGCAGGTGGTGTTCTCAACCTCGAGGGCGTAACTGCAACGAACTTGGGTGGCTCGGATATGGGCTTTGTTGCTCACTTGAACAACTGGGGTGAGGTTACTTTGAATGTTGAGAACTCTACTCTCCAGTCGAACTATGTTGCTGTTCGTGTATTCAACAGCGGTCCAAATAAGAACAACGTTGATATCAAGAACTCTATTTTGAAGGGTGGTAGCACTGCATTGTGGGTACACAACTACACAGCTGAGGACTTCGGTTCTGAGTCTAAGGCTGCTGCTCAGCAGGCATTGCTCAACCTCAACTACCTCGACCAGGGTAACACATTCAGACCACACGCAAATAGCGTACGTTACGGTTTCACCAACTCTATCCGCTTCAACCTTGAGGGTATTACTAAGTCGGTTAGCGAGGATGGTACCGAGGTAACTTTGGGCTCACTCGTTGAGGATGGTGTTGTTGGTCGCTACGTTGCAGGTGACGAGGAGAACTCGACTATTAAGAAGGTTGTTGTTAGCGAGGGTATCGCAACTCTCTACGACCGCACATTCCGTCGCTTCTTCGCTCTCGAGGAGGTAGTATTGCCAAGCACTCTTACCACTATTGGTGCTGAGGGTACAGGCGTATTCCAGACTTGTACAAGCTTGAAGAGCATCGTTCTTCCTGAGAATTTGACAGTTCTTGGTAATGGTACTTTCTACGGCTGTTCTTCGCTCGAGTCAGTTAACATTCCTGCAGGCGTAACTCGCATCGAGGAGAACTGCTTGCGTGAGACCGCTTTGGAGGAGATTGTATTCCACGAGGGTGTAACTTACTTCGGCGCACAGGCATTCCGTGACTGCAAGAAGTTGAAGAAGGTTGTTATCAACGCTCCTGAGTTCACTGTAGCAGCTAATGCATTTGGTGTAATGGCAGGCACACTCCCAGGTACAACTATCTACGTTGCAAACGAGGAGATGAAGGCTTACCTCGAGAGCACTCTCGCATACAAGAATCAGTTTACAATCGTTGGCCCTCAGCTGGTTTCTACTACTGCTGACCTCCAGGCAGCTCTTGATGAGGGTAAGAATGTAGTTCTTGCAAACAACCTCACAATCACTCCTGCGGAGATGTCAACCGCACCTTACGGCAACAAGATGGCTCTTAGCCAGAAGGGTGGCGTATTCAACGGTAACGGCAAGGCTATCTCTGTAACAGCAGATGGTGACAACTATGTTCTTATGACAAATGGTGGTACTATCAAGAACCTAGACATCGACAGAGGTTTCCGTGGTGTTGTGCTTATGTCGCCAACTCAGGATGTATATGTTGACAACGTAAAGGTTGGTGTAAACGATGAGGTTTGCTACACAATCAACACTGCTGAGGGTGATGGTACTCACAGCTTGTACGTTTCGAACAGCGTACTTAACGGTTGGTGCAGCATCGGTACAGCTGTAAAGGATGTAACCTTCACAAACTGTACTTTCGGTCAGGGTACTTACTACACAAATGTATATGGCCGTTTGGTGAAGCCTTATGTTAACGCAGTATTTGATGGTTGCGACTTCTGCAACAAGTGCTATCTCGACCTCAGCGCATTTGAGGGTACAAAGGTTATCGTAAAGAACTGTACTGTTAACGGCGTGAAGATCACTGCTGAGAACTGGGCAAGCTTGGTAGCTCCAGAGGCTACTTGCGAGGATGGTCAGATTTCGGTAGAGTTGAAGAATGGCTCTTACTTGACTGCTGAGAACGTTGTAGACTATATCGTTTTCGAGTAATTACAACATACAGTAGGAGCTTCGGCTCGGGGCTCCTACTCGAAATTGAAAACACACATACACACAATTTTATAAACTTAAAAAACAAACAATTATGAAAAAGCTTTTATTCGTAGCGCTTGCAGCTGTTGGTATGACGGCGTGCGTGCAGAATGAGGAGTTGGCAGTGGCTCAGCCAAATGCCAAGATCGAGTTTGCTAACTCTTACGTTAGCAACGCTTCTCGTGCAAACGAGAACCCTGTTATCACAACCGCAAACCTTGCAGGTTTTGATGTATGGGCATTCATGGACGAGACCGCAGGTAACGTACTCACCGACGAGGACGTAGTACGTAGCGGTGACGCTTGGGGTTACACTAACATCCAGTACTGGTTCCCTGAGCACACTTACTACTTCGCAGCTCTCGCTCCAATGAACTCGGCAAACATCACAAGCAAGACTTTGGCAACTGGCGAGGCAGCTAAGTTGGGTCTTGGTGAGATTTCGTTCACCAACGCTAATGCTACTGATGATCGCCTCAATGGTACTGAGGACCTCCTCTATGCTAAGGAGAAGGTTACTACTCCAAACATCTCGAAGTTGACAAACGAGGGTATGGCTGCTGTTAAGATGCAGTTCCAGCACCTCTTGTCGAAGGTTCGCTTCACTTTCGAGAATGGTTTCAAGGTTCCAGGTCAGAAGATCGTTGTTACTAACGTGACTATGACTGCTCCTAAGACTGGTACTATCAACCTCGCACAGACTGCTTACAACGAGGATTGGGTACTTGGCAGTGAGACTCTCACACTCAAGTTCGGTGACGTTGCTGAGTTGGATGCAACTGAGATTGGCGTTGCTGCAAACGAGCGTTTCTCGATTCCTGCAACTGATGCTTACCAGTACAACGTAGAGTTCGACTTGGCGGTTTACCAGAACTCACTCTTGGCTAACGAGTACCACAAGGTAGCTGTTATCGAGGGTTACCCACTCGAGATGGGTAAGGCTTACAACCTCAAGGCAGTTATCGACGAAAACGCACTCAGCTTGCACAAGATCGAGTTCAAAGCTGAGGTTGACGAGTGGGTTGACGCAAACAACACTGAGATTGAGATCCCTGTTGGTTACTACATTGATTCAGTAGGTAACTACGTTGCAACTACTGAGTCGGGCTTGCAGGCTATCGCTGAGGGTATCAACGCAGGCGAGCTCCCAGCTGACACTAAGATTGTTTTGGGCGACGATATCGACCTTAGCAACATGCGTTCGCTCGTAAGCAACTGGACTCCAATCGGTTCGCCAGATGCTCCATTTACAGGTGTTCTCGATGGTAACGGCCACAAAATCTCGAACCTCACTCTCGTAGAGGAGGAGGCTAAGGAGGGTAAGGCTCACATCGGCTTTATCAGCTATGCTAAGGATGCAACTATCAAGAACGTTGTGTTCGAGAACGTAGACATCAACATCCCTTGCTTGGATATCGACCACAGCCAGGGTCACATCGGTGCAGTTGTTGGTACTTTGGAGGGAACTTCAACTATCGAGGACGTAACTGTTAAGGGTGACATCAAGGTTGAGGCTACTACTACTGCTAACGGTGCTAGCCGTGTTGCAGCTGTTGTAGGTGGTAACTCTTACGCTAACGTAACTATCAAGAACGTTCACGTTATCGCTAACGAGGGTAGCTACGTTAAGGCTAACAACAATACAGGTGCTATCGCAGGTCAGCTCCAGGGTAAGACTGTATACGAGAACTGCTCTTCGAATATCGACGTAACTGTTAACAAGTTCTTCGCTGGTGGTATCGTAGGTCTTGCAGGTACTAACGATAAGTTCATCAACTGCCACACAACTGGTAACATCGCTGTTCTCGCAGGTCGTGAGGGTCGCCACAATGACGAGTACCGTGTAGGTGGTATCGCTGGTGGTTGGAGCGATGGTAAGAAGAACGTTCTTACACTCGTAAACTGCTCATACACTGGTAACATTTCTGGTAAGAACTCTGATGGTACTGTTGCTGACCCACTCGATTATATGGGTTATGTAGGTCGTGGTTACACTCTTACAAACTGCGCTGGTAGCAAGGTTATCATCGACGGTACTGAGTTTGTTCAGAAGTACGACAACGTTTACGGTGTTTACACTATCAACGGTTGCACTCCAGTTGCTACAGCTGACGAGCTCGTAGCTGCTTTGGAGGCTAATGAGGGTGTATACTTCTTGAACGACATCAAGATTGATCCAGCTTCAATGAGCAACGCTTACGGTGCTACAGGTATCAACGTATTGAATGGTCAGACTATCGATGGTGGTGGCCACTCTATCTCTGTAAATGCTTGGGGTACTTGGGATTCTGCTATCAGCACAACAGGTGGTGTTATCAAGAATATCAAGGTTACAGGCGGTATGCGTGGTATCTTCGTAAACCACAACAGCACTCACTCAGAGAAGGTTGTTTTGCAGAATGTAACTATCGATGGTACAGTTTACACTATCTCTTGCGATCAGGGTACAAAGCAGGGCTTGGATGCTTACAGCTGCGTTATCAACGGTTGGACTTCGTATGCTGACACAATCGGTGATGTTTACTTTGAGAACTGCTCGTTTGGTGCTGGACAGGGCTACAAGTTCTGCCGTCCTTACGCTCCTACAACATTTGTAGGTTGCAACTTCTGCAAGGGTTATGAGATTGATGCTCGTGCTGCGGTAGTTCTTAAGAACTGTACTGTAAATGGAGAGCCTGTAACTTCTGCTAACCTTGCAACACTTGTAACAGGTAATGTTGCAAACGCAACAGTTAAATAATCGAGTAATCGATAAATTTAGGGTAGAGGTCTTTGACCGGACCTCTACTCACAAGAGTTTGAGTGGCGAGTTGAGAATGGCGCAAACGAAAATGGCATTAAGGACGAAGTCCGTTTGCCATTAAGGGCGCAAGCCCGAATGCCATTGGACGCCACAAAAAAGACGAAAAAACAGAGCGGAAAAGTTGATTATTCGTCAAAAAATGCTTAACTTTGTGTGGTATAGCCAGTTAGGTAAACGAATAATTACAACATTTTGAGGATTGCGCCTCTCCGCCCGAAAAACACTTTGGGATGGGGAGAATTTGGCGATTTAAGGCGTCGAAAAGACGAGAACGATAAGTGGGTGACAGCTGGGAGTGTTTGACTCTCGCAAGAGCTAAAAAGCGGCTAAAATAAAAGCGGAAGATTGCCACGAGCCTCACGGCTCTCGCAATGACGAAAGAGGAAAAACGGACAGACCCCACCGGCCTAACGGCCACCTCCCCTAACTTAGGGGCGGAAAAGAGAAAGGAAAAAATGTCCCTCTAAGGTAGGGGGACGAGCGAAGCGGAGGGGGTCTGCAAAAAATAGAAAAGCGGAAGATTGCCACGGCTTGAGTCAAGCCTCGCAATGACGAAGAAGAAAAACAAAAACAAATAACAAACAATTTAAAACATTACAATTATGAAGAAAATTTTATTTTCGGTTTTGGCTATGGCTGCATTCGCAGCTTGTAGCAACGAGGAGCAGATTGCAGCTCCTCAGGGCGAGGCTATCACTTTTGGTGCTTTCGTTGACAACTCGGTACGTGCAGACGAGGCTACAGATCCATCGTATTCTGCAGCTAACCCAATGTCGTCGTTCCGTCTTTGGGGTACAGTACAGGGTACTGGCGACATCATTTCAATCTATGAGAAAGTTAAGGTTACAGGCTCTGAAGTAGCTGAGGGCAGCGTTTGGACTCCAGTAGACGCACCTGTTCAGTACTGGATTCCAACTGCAAAGTACAACTTTGCTGCAATCGTAAATGGCAACGATAATGAGATTACCGTTTTAGAGTCTGAGAATTCTTTGCCTAAGAAGATTGAGTTTACACAGACTGAGGATGCTGATGTAGACCTTCTCTACTCACGTCCTGATGAAATCACAGCTGAAGAGACTAACGGTCCGGTAGAGTTTACTTTCGAGCACCTCTTGTCGAAGGTTAAGTTTACTGTACACAATCAGAATACAGAAGCTGTGGGTGTTACTTACGAGGTAAATGATATCACCGTTCTCGGTGCACAGAAGGGTGATTGTACCTTGGCTACAAAGGCTTGGGGTAACTTCCAGCCTAACGGTAAGGCTCTCTTGGGTAACATCGCTGTTGCTTACAATTCGGCAAAGGAGGTTTGCGAGTCAGAGAAGTTGGTTATCCCAACTGGTGTTAAGCTCTCGTTTACAGTTAAGACCCTTTTGAACGGCGAAGAGATTCTTTCAAAGGATTATGTTACAGCTACTGAATACACACTTGTACCAGGTCACGCTTACAACTTTAGCGTTAATGTAAAGGCTGGCAACTTAATTTCGTTCTCGGTTGTTGATATTGTTGATTGGGAAGAAGAGCCTGAGCAGAATGTTACCAATGATCTCGAGTTGGTCGTTGCAAATAACTAATAACTCCTATACCGTGGCGGGTTCGCTCGCCACGGCTTAAATGAGAAATACAAAAACAATTACAGATATGAAAAAGATTATTCTTGCGACTTTGGCTGCTGCATCGTTGGTAGCTTGCGCACAGGAGAATGTTATCGATTCGGCTAAACCCGAGGCTATCGCATTCAACAACTCTTTCGTTGACAACACAACAAAGTCTATCGACCCAAGCATCACAAACGACAACTTGGAGGGCTTCTTGGTTTACGGTACAACTGAGGGCGACCACTCTGAGGCTGATGTAATCAACATCTTCAACGGCATCTTGGTTGAGGGTAGTAAGACTACTGCTTGGACTTACAATGAGCAGTACACTCAGTACTGGATTAAAGGTAACAAATACAACTTCGCAGCTGTTGTAAACAGCAATACTAAGGCTGATCTCGACAAAACTTTGGTAGAGTGTGATGACAACGGTATGCCTGAGAAACTCACTTACACTGCTGATGGCAAGACCGACCTTCTTTACGCTCGTTCGGCTGAGTATACAGGCCAGACTTCGGGTAACCCACAGGTAGCATTCACTTTCGATCACCTTTTGTCGAAGGTTAAGTTCTCGTTCAAGAACACAACTACTAACACTGCTAACGCAGACTCGTACACTTACCGTGTATCGAACATCGTGATGACAGGTACTCCAGCTGAGGCAACTTGCGATGTAACAGGTTATCCTACATTTGTTTGGGCTCAGACTGGTGAAGAGGAAGCAACTACCAACTATGGTCACATCGTAGCAGCTGGTACAGCAGAGAACGAGGTGGCAACTAAGGTAGGTCCTGAGACAACCATGTTCTCTAACAAGGAGAATCTTGTAATCCCTGGTACATACAACGTAAATATTAAGTGCCAGATTGAGTTGCTTATCGGCGAGCAGGTAGCTGATGTTATCAACTACGACGAGACTGCAGGTGTAACCCTCCAGCAGGGCGTAGCATACAACTTCGTTCTTACTGGTAAGTTGGGCGAGCCTATCGAGTTCACCGTAACTAAGGTTAAAGACTGGAATAATCCAGCAGCAGAGGTTCCAACTCCAGAGGATCCAACAGTTAACTATCCTGCAGAGGAGGAGTAATCCCAAAATTTTGGTTATCGTGGGTTGAATGTTCCCACGATAGCCCCTAAGAAAAAGATTGCCACGGCTTGAGACAAGCCTCGCAATGACGAAATAGAGATTGCCACGAGCCTCACGGCTCTCGCAATGACGAAATAGAAAAATAAATTAAAATATTAACTTTAAAATTTTACTAAAATGAAGAAGATTTTTGCTGCAGTAATGGCTATGGCTGCATTCGTAGCTTGTAGCAACGAGGAGCAGGTAGCTGCACCTCAGGGTCAGGCAATCGCTTTCGGCGACGCTTTCGTTGACAACACAACTAAGGCTATTTATGAGGGTGACCACAAGTTGACCGAGTTCACCGTTTGGGGTAGTGTAGAGGGTGTGCCTCTCTATGGCTCGCAAGGTGCGACAGTTAGAGGAAATGCTTATGATGGTGTTTGGACTTGCTCTGAGACTCGTTACTGGACTCCTTCGTGTGACTTCGAGTTCTTTGCAACAGCACACGCTACAGTTGACGCTGGCGATGTTGTAAAAGGTATTCCTACAAAGTTCTCTTACACCGCAGATGGTACAACCGATTTGCTCTGCAGCACAGCTGTTGCAACAGCAGAAACAGATGAGGCTGGTACACCAAGTGCTACAACTAATGGTTCGTTGAAGACAATTGGCGACGAGACTGTTGTCGCTTTCACTATGAAGCACCTCTTGTCTCGTATTGCATTTAAGTATACAGTAGCTGAAGGCGTTGATCCTGCTTACACATACAATGTAACAGATGTAAAGGTTGCAGGTGGTTATTTAACAGGTGTATATACTGTCGCTGACGGCGAGTGGAGCGAGCAGACTGGCACAATGTCAGAGCTTACCTTTGATGACACAGATGATGCGTATGTAATTATCCCTGGAGCTCCAGCGTTGACAATCTCACTTACAGCAGAGGTTGTATTTGGAGGTAACGTTATATCTACAGTTCCTTATACAGTCACTCTCAACCAGCCTGATGTAGTCGATAGAGACTTCACTTTTGAAGCTGGTAACGCTTACGTGTTTGCAGTAGAGCTTCCTGTTCCTGGTAAGGAGATTAAGTTTACTGTTGAGAATGTTGAGGACTTTGGTACTCCAACTCCAGGCAACGGCGACATTAGTATGTAGTAATCTACAAAAACTTTGGCTATAAGGGCTTGATTGTCCCTTATAGTCGCTATTTGAGCCCGAGGCTCACCCGAGAATTAAACGGAGTATTCGTTAATTCACAATTAGGTTAATGATTTGGAAATGAAGGTTGCCAGATGCTTGTTTGATCGCTTTGTTACAGATTCGCTGTCGATTCTATCGGCGGCGTTTGCTGGTGGTACTCCTATGATTTTCAAGAATCGAAAAGAACTGACAATTATGCAGAAGTTTTTCATCTCAATAGTGGTTGTTGGTGCAATGCTCACTCTTAGCTCTTGCAACAACGAGCCAATCGATAAACAGTCAAATTCGAGTAAGGCGATTGTTTTCGATAATGTTCAGACAAAAGCTGGTGTTAGTGGCGTTGTAGACGGTGCTGATAAGATTCTCCGTATGGGTGTATTCGCACAGATGAATCTCGGCGATATTGAGAAGGGCGAGGACGGAAGCAATAACTATGTTATGCTTTTGGAGAATGAGAACGTATGGAGAGACGATGTTGTGGCACCTTGGACGTATGAGCACACTCGCTACTGGGTAACAGACAGAGTATACCATTTCTTTGCGGTGTGGCCTTATTCGGAAGAGAGCGATTCTATCACTAACGTATCGAAGATTCAAAGTGATGAGGCATACGGCTATAGCGTGACATTTGATACTCCAGCGGCGGCAGACCAGGAGCTCCTGACTGCAAGAGTTATGCAGCAGACTAAGAGCGGAGAGGAGTTCCCAGAGTCGGTTCGCCTCACATTTAAGCACGAGCTCACCAATGTCAATTTGAAGATTTGGAGTAATGGTGCACCCGATAATGTTCAGGACAAAATCAAGGTAAAGAGGGTTTCCATCAAAAATATAACCAAGAAGGGAACACTTAGCACTTACGTAGACGGTTCATCAAGCTGGAAATACTCTTCGGAGAAGCTGAACGAAATCGTAAAGGATTATGGCGATGACGGAATAACTGTTTCTCAGGCGCAGATTATCGATAACCAGCTCGTGCCCAACGAAGTCAGTGAGTACAATCCTTCCAAGGATAATCCAGGCATCCCGTTCGGCGACGGCCTTCTTCTCGTTCCTCAGACGATAACCGAAGGCAGCCCTGTTATTGTGACGGTGATATATGACCTTCAGCGTCCGATCGACCAGGAGGAGAACGTGTGGGAGGAGAAGAAGCTCCAGGTATTACTTCCAGCGACTACTTGGCCTGCAGGTAAAAAGTTGACATACAATTTGGTTCTCTCGGGCGAGAGAACTATCACAGAGTTCCAACTCAACACTATTGTGGATGATTGGACGCCGCAGACTGAATATATCGACTTCTCCGAGCAGGTAGTAGTAAATGAGGACCAAAAGATGCAATGGGTTGAAGGAACCTATGAGAGTATAAATCCAGAGAGAGGAGAGGTCGTGCTCTACACCGATGTTGACAAGGTCGCAGTATGCAACTTCAACATCTCCCAACCTGCTGGAGCTACTTGGACTGCTTCGTTGATTCCTCTTACTGCATCAGCAATGGATGCATTTAGCATTGTTGAGGATTCAAAATACGGAGAGGTTGGCACCCCCAGAACGCAACAGGTCAAAGTCAGGATTAATAACCCTGACCCGATCTCGGCAAGAAATGCGTGTCTGTTGCGAATTACGGTTCAAACACCTGACGGTCGTACAATCGTTGTGAAGAACCTCTTGCCAGATAGAATCGAAATGCCAGACGGAACTTTTGTATATCTCAATGAAGGAGTAGAAGAGTTTACAATTATCCAGAACCTTATTAACGGATAGTTACGATGAATAGATTGATGAGTAGAATAATATATTGTGCATTAGCGATTTTTTGCTTCGCTATGGTCTCCTGCACAGAGGGAGAGCCTACTCCTGATTACGGAGAGGATCACATCGTGCTTAATGTATTCAACAGCCCGATGACACTGGCTACAGGCGACCCAAGCACAGACTATGAAAGACAATTGAACCGTTTGGATTGTTTCTTCTATGTAAAGGACAAGACAAACGAGCCGTGCGTGTACTACCATAAGGCCGATGTCGATGACCTGGATAGAGCCACAATTCCGTTCTTTGTCAACGACTTGACGTTGAAGGAGATTTTCCCTTCGGGTTCGCTTTGCGATGTATTCGTAATAGCCAACCTTCCTGTTCCCGCAGATTATACATTCGAGGCAAAGAGTGCGGAAACAACTATGGAGGCCTTGGGGCAGTTTGTTCTCGATATGAGCGAGGGCGAGTATGATGCCATAGGCAAGCCGTTTGTTATGACTGGCTCCAGCCGAGTGCAGAAGGGCAATAACAGCAGTGCTACTGCAGATATCAGGCTTGCGAGAGTTGCTTCGAAGGTGACTATGAAAGTTAAGGTGCCTAAGTCGATCGAGGTCGGAGAGGGAGACAACAAGAAGACAATGTTGCCTATTCTTGTGGATACAGATGGTAATGAGCCTTTGAAGACATCGTTCCATTACGGAACAAAGAAGAGCTACTTAAGCGGGAAATACCCTGAAGATCCGAACAACTACATAAATACAGGAAAGGTTGCGTATACGCTGGAGGAGACAACAGATACCCACTATGTGCTCACCTGCGATATGCCGTTCTATACCTACGCTCGTGATTGGGAGAAGGGCGCAGACAATGCCGCATACGTGACATTCGAAATGCCGTGGGGCGAGGCGGGTAAGGACGGTAAGGTGGAGAACTATAAGACCTATTACTATCAGATTCTTGTTAGTGGTAAGGATCGCAGTTTTACGCCTAATACGTGCTACGCAATGATCGTCACCGTTGGAGTGCTTGGTAGCACCGTGGAGGCTCTTCCTAAGGAGCTCAAGGAGATGTCATACTATGTGCTGGACTGGACGGAGGAGACTACAAACGGCGAACATGGCTCGGGTGACCGTAATGAGAATGTGGAGATCGATAAGTACAACTATCTCGAGGTGCCGCAGAAATATATCGAGATGGACAATGTCAACACAGTGGCTATCCGCTATAATGCGTCGCATAAGATTGGCTGGAAGTTCAATGAAACGGAAGGTAAAATTGTTGAAGGCTTGCCTGGCACTACAAATTTGACAGCCTTGTATATAAACAACGGATCTGGTAAGCCTGTTGAGGCCAAAATTGAAAACATCGATCTCAAAAATAATTTTAACGATGACGGTAAAGGTTGGTTGACTTTTTCCTATACGCTTTCCAGCGAGGTATACTCTCCTGCCTATGTGTTTCTCACAATCTGGCTGGACGTCAATGGCAATGGCACGCACGATGATGACGAACCTTTGACGGAGGATGTTACGATAGTAATCTATCCGGCAATCTTTATTATGGGAGATAACAGCGCTCAATATTCGATTTTCATTAATGGCAATTATAACAGCAATCGCTCAGGTGGTGGTAGCCTAAGTTATTTAACGATTAACAATCAACGAGTGGGTAAGGCGGCAGGCGACGGCAGTAGTACTTATATGCACGTTATATCGATATCGGCATTTAATGAAAATAACAACAAGTTTGCATACAATAATAACAAGAATAAGGATACGGAGTATATCATTGGTG
>JAFYQY010000056.1 GCA_017559685.1 Alistipes sp. | reverse complement strand
CCGAGGAGGGCAAGGCCTACCTTATCGAGGTGAACTCTATTCCAGGTATGTCGAGTGGCAGTATCGTACCTAAGCAGGCTCGCACCGCAGGCATCTCGCTCGGCGAGCTGTACGACAAGGTGATAGCAGACACAAAGTAAAAGGCGTTAAAATCTCTAACGACCCTAACGTCTCTAACGACTCTAATTGAAAACATTATGATTGAAATCGAAGGAAAAATAGTTAGTGCTGACCTCTTGAGAGAGAAGTTTGCGTGCGATTTGTCGCAGTGCAAGGGTGCTTGTTGCATCGAGGGCGATGCAGGTGCTCCACTCGAGATTGAGGAGGTCGATATCCTCGAGGAGGAGTACGAGAACTACAAACCATATATGACCGAGGAGGGTATCAAGGCGGTCGAGAAACAGGGCTTTATGGTGGTAGACGCTGATGGCGACTACACCACACCGCTCATCAATGGTGGCGAGTGCGCCTTCACCTGCTACGACAATGGCGTGGCGTTGTGCGCAATAGATAAGGCCTACCGTGAGGGCAAGACAACGTTCCAGAAGCCTATCTCGTGCCACCTCTACCCAATTCGTGTGTTGAAGTTCCGCAATGGTGGCGAGGGGTTGAACTACCACCGCTGGTACATCTGCAAGTCGGCGTGCGAGAATGGTTGCAAGCTCGGCATACCTGTTTATAAGGGTTTGCGTGAGCCAATCATCCGCAAGTGGGGTGAGGAGTTCTACAAGGCTTTGGAGGCCGCTGAGGAGTTGCTTAAAGGTATGAAGGAGGAGTAATGAAGAGGATACTTACAATATTTGCAGTTTGTTTGGGCTGGGCTACCGCTGTGGCCAATCCGTTGGACTCGCTCACGATTAAGCCGATAGCGAAGCTGGAGTCGGCAATCGTAGTGGACACACTCCCTACAGCCGACAAGAGCCTCTCGATCGTGCTCTTCAACGACAATACGTGGCGCTATATCCGCACAGCCGAGGTGGAGAAGGACTCTACAGCCTTCACTCGCTATTGGAGCACAGAGAAGATATCGCCCTATCGTGATTCGGTGGCGTTGAGCGCTATCCCGAAGGCGGTGCCTATTCAGCTTGTGGACTCGTTGCGTGCCTATCGCTACCCATATAAGGGGCGTATTACCTCACGCTACGGTCTGCGTCGCAAGGTGAATCACAATGGCATCGACATTGCTGTGAAGGTGGGTGACACCATCTGCTCGACCTTCAATGGCGTTGTGCGCTTCTCGAAAGCGACAGATACAGGCTACGGAACACTCGTCATCGTGCGTCACGACAATGGCATCGAGACCTACCACGGTCACCTTTCGAAGCGATTGGTCGAGGCTGGCGAAAGGGTAGTGGCAGGACAACCTATCGCCCTGGGTGGCAACTCGGGCAGAAGTACAGGTCCACACCTCCACTTCGAGTGCCGCTATATGGGACAATCGTTCGACCCCGAGCGCATTATCGACTTCAAGACGGGCGATTTGCGCCGTGAGGAGTTGTTGCTCAAGCGCTCATATTTCAGCATCCACTCCCACTACGAGCAGGATTGGAATGGCGAGAAGGTGCTTGCCGATGCCGACAAGAAGGAGGCTGAACTCTCGGCCGAGCGTCGCTACTACAAGGTTCGTGAGGGCGACTACTTGGGCAAAATCGCAGCGAAGAACCACACCTCAGTGGCTGCTATCTGCCGTCTCAATGGCATAAGGGCAGATGCAGTATTGCCTATTGGCAAGGTGTTGCGAGTGAAGTAAAACGTTAGACAACAATGGCTATAGGCACGAAAATAAAGGAGTTGCACGCATCGTTACCGCAGGGAGTATCTCTTGTGGCGGTATCGAAGTTCCACCCCGTAGAGGCTCTAAACGAGGCTTACGAGGCTGGTCAGCGCATCTTTGGCGAGAGCCGAGTGCAGGAGCTCCTCATCAAGTACGAAGCGTTGCCGAAGGATATAGAGTGGCAGATGATTGGCCACCTACAAACCAACAAGGTGCGCCAGATTGTACCATTCGTTTCGCTTATCCAATCGGTCGACAGTGTACGCCTCTTGGAGAGCATCAACCGTGAGGCGGAGCGTATCGGCAGAGTAGTGGACATTCTGCTCGAGATACACGTTACGCAGGAGGAGAGCAAAACGGGTTGGAACTACGACGAACTTGTTGAGTATCTGCATAGTGGCGCCTTTGCCGAGCTAAAGAACATCCGAGTGCGAGGCATTATGGGTATGGCGACCAACACCGACGACGAGACGGTTATCCGCCACGACTTCGAGCGCTTGGCAGAGTGCAAAAACGAGCTTACACCCCACTTCGGCGAGGATTTTGACACGCTGTCAATGGGAATGTCCGACGACTACGACGTGGCTATCGAGTGCGGTTCGACAATGGTACGCATCGGCTCGTCGATATTTGGAGAGAGAAATTAAATAATTATAACATAAAAAACATTGAATAAATGAAACGTCACTTATCGATTCTTGTGCTCGCTCTCGTTGCCGTATTTGGCGCAGAGTGTGCAAAGGCGTGGACAAACTACGCTCACGGCACAGCGGCCTACATTGCCGAGCAACACCTCACACCCGAGGCAAAGGCCAAATGCCACTACTACATCAAGCATACGCTTCCATACTACGCATCGTGGATGGATGCTTATCGTGGTTCAAAGGCGTTTTATAGCGTAAACCGTTCTCACACAGGCAAAACCACGGCTGACGGCAAAGAGTACGACTTCAACGTCGGAAAGCCTGCAGGAGGCGTTATGGGACACCTTATCAACGCTCTCGAGGAGTTGGGTGGTGGCAAATACAAGAACTTGCCCGACTCGGTTGTACGTCAGCGAATCATCAATATGGCGCACTATGTGCCTGATATGCACTGCCCTGTACACAT
>JAFYQY010000055.1 GCA_017559685.1 Alistipes sp. | reverse complement strand
CCCGTTTCCCGTTTTCCGTTCTTCGTTTTCCGTTCTCCGTTTTCCGTTTTCCGTTCTTATAGGCTTGATTATCAACAATTTACCCCCCCCCTAGTTGCATACTAGGGGGAAGGGGTATCCCATTTTTTTCTTGTCTTACAATAGGCAAAGGTAGTAAACTTTTCTTTTTTTACAAAAAAGAGGGGGTAAAGTTTTTTGGAGAGAAGTGTGCTCGGAATGAAAAAATTTGTAATTTTGTATAGGCCTAAATTTAACCTTTTGCGAAAAGGGGTGTCTATATAAGTGAACTCGGACAGATGAAGAATACGGCGACAGAGTTGATTGCCCAATTGAGGGACAATGCGGTCGAGGCTTTCGACCGGCTGATTGAGCTATATGGTGACAGGCTCTATTGGCACATCCGTCGTATGGTCGTTCAGCACGAAGACGCAGAGGATGCTATGCAGGAGACATTTACTCGAGCCTACCTTTCGATTGCTGACTTCCGAGGCGAAAACGAGAGTTCTTTGACAGCGTGGTTGTATCGTATAGCGACAAACTCGGCAATAAAGGTGTTGCAGAGACGAAAGAAGTGGGTGTTTTCGTCGCTCGACTCGTTGAGAGGCGACCTGTTGGCAACCTTCGAACACGAGTTAGACCCATCGGCAGACGAGATTGTGGTGCGCCTCCAAAAGGCGATTTTGGCTCTGCCGACTAAGCAACGATTGGTGTTTAATATGCGCTACTACGATGAACTATCGTTCGAGCAGATTTCGCAGGCTACGGGGCAGAGCGTCGCAACGCTGAAAACGAACTACCACTACGCCGTGCAAAAGATAAGGGAACAGGTTAGGGTTATTGAAATAGATGAGTAATTATGAAAGAGATGAGACAGATGCCGTACAAGATTGAGGAGGGGGCTATTGAGCGAGCAAAGTACCGTGCGAAGATGGCGGTGCGTGAGGCGGCTCACCCTACAGAACGCACTTCGCACAAGGTGCAGTGGCGTTGGGCTACAGTGGCATCGGTGGCAGTCGTTGCGGTGGTGGCTGTGATAGGCTTCGTGAAGCTCCACGACAATCAGATGCGTGAACTCACACCTATGGAGTCGTTGGTGGCTCAGATGCAGACTCTCTCCGACGATATTCTCAGCGACTTGGCAGTCGATGCAGGTTACTACCTCGAGGAGGAGAATCAGATGTAAGATATTAACCAATAAATATTTAAGACTATGAAGAAGATTTTTGTATTGATGGTAGCCGTTGCTACAATGTTTGCACAGGATGCATTTGCTCAGAAGCCACAGCTAACCGACGCCGAGAAGGCGGCTCGTGACGCAAAGCGTGAGCAGTTGATGCAGACCCGCTTGGAGTTGCTCAAGACCGAGTTGACACTCACCGACGAGCAGATGGTAAAGTTCGACCCTGTATACCGTGAGTATCGCAAGGAGATTCACAAGGTGACAGCGCAGAACAAGGATGCTCGCATCAGGAAAGATCAGATCACTAACGAGAACGCATTGAAGGTTGTTGCTGCTCGTTTGGCAAACCAGATTCTCACAGCTACAGTTAAGCAGCGCTATCTCTTCACCTTTGCCGAGGTTATCACTCCTTTGCAGGTAGAGAAGCTCTACAAAGTAGACGAGAAGGTGTCTCGTGAGGCTATGAAGATTATGAAGTACCGCCAGACTGCGGCTGCGATGGATGCGAAGAAGTAGCCTGTGGTAGGTTTTTTTGTGGTGGCGATCTTGAAAAAGGTCGCCATTTTTATTACCTTTGTCCTACAATGTTCGTCGTAGCGATATTTATTCTCTCGCTCCTTATCATCTGGTGCGATTGGGTGGCATACAAGAGATATGTCGCCCCGAGTCGTTGTTTGTGGTGGCGACACTTGGCAAAGACGCTCCTTGTTGTGATGAACGTTCTGCCCTACATCGCTGTGGCGATGATGTGGCTCATCGAGATGCGCAATATGGTGGCGATGATGTGGTTGCTCACCTCCTATACGGTTCTCGCATTGTCTCGCCTGGCACTCTATGCGGGCATTCTCACCCTCAAAAATAACTACGCAAAATGGGCTGTTGGAGCACTCCTCTGCACGATTGTTGCGTCGGTGCTGGTTGTCGGTGTGGTGCACACTCGCAAGGAACTTGCGGTCAAGAGTGTCGAGATTGTTTCGCCTCGTCTTCCGCACGCCTTCGATGGCTACCGCATAGCGTTCTTTTCGGATTTGCATATCGGCTCACTCACTTCGGCCGAGCAGATGTGCGAGAGAGTGGTGGAGAGAGTCAATGCCCTCGATGCCGACCTGGTGGTCTTTGGTGGAGACCTGATAAATGCCCGCTACGACGAACTCTCGCCTGAGTTGGCCGAGGTTTTGGGCAGGGTGAAGGCTCGAGACGGGGTTGTTGCCGTGCTTGGTAACCACGATACGGGAGTATACGTGCGAGATACGGTGGCTCTGCCTATCGAGGAGAATACCCGCCTGCTCATCGAGCGTATCGAAGGTATGGGTTGGCGTGTTGTGAACGACGACACGGAGTATCTTGCTCGAGGTGGCGACACCTTGACATTGACTGGTATAGGCTTCTCACGAGAGTTGCTCGAGCATCGCCATTCGGCTAATGTTGCCGACTCGTTGGATATCCGCCCGATTTATGAGGGTGTGCCGAACGATAAGTTCAACATAACGATGTCGCATATGCCGCAACTTTGGCGTAAGGTGTCGGCACTCGGATATGGCGACTTGGTGCTCTCGGGGCACGTTCACGCTATGCAGATGAAGGGGTGTGTGGGTGGCTACGAATTTTCGCCTGCACAGCTGATGTACAGCGAGTGGAGTGGTCTCTATAACGACTCGACAAACCACCTCTACATCACCGATGGCGTAGGTAGCGTGGGCTTCCATCTCCGCATTGGAGCACCGCCCGAAATAACCTCTCTGACACTTCGCCGAGCCGATTAGGCCGTTGCGAATGCGTCACACCGACAGAGAAAACGATAGAGCTATGAAACGAATTTTAACTATCCTTTCGATGTTGGTGGTCTTCGAAACTGTGGCGCAGACCTCCTACCTCACACTTGACGATGCATTGTCGCTCTGCCTGGAGCGCAATCCCGCCATTGTCGCAACCAATTATGCCGAGCAGGCAGCTCACCGTGAACGCCAGGCGGCCATAGGTCTTTTTATGCCGAAGATCTCAATCAAGGGCGCATACACACATCTCAATAGAGATGTGAAACTCGATTTTAATCAGATGTTATCCTCCTCGTTGCCGATACTCGGCGATGGGCTTTCGGCGCTTGGGCTCGACCTCTCCTACACTTTGCAGAGCCGAAATAGCGCCTTTTTGGGTGGCGATGTCGAGGTGCCGATATTTGCTGGTGGAAAGATTTGGACAGCCAATAAAATGGCGAAAATAAACGAGGAACGTACTCGTCAGCAGAGTCGCCAGGTGCGTAACGCCCTAATCGAGGAGGTTGTGGAACGTTACTTTGGCGTGGAGTTGGCTCGGCAGGGTGTTGCTATTCGTGAGGAGGCGGTAAAGGTTGTCGAACAACATCTGCGTGATGTTGCTCTGCTCGAGCGAGAGGGTATGGCGCTGGAGAGTGAGCGCCTCTATGCCGAGTATCGTTTGGCCGAGGCTGAGCGTGATTTGCAGAGGGCTCGCCTTCAGTTCGAGACAGCGCAAAGGGCGTTGCAGACCTCGCTCGGAACAGAGCAGACGGTGCAACCCTCGACACCTATGTTTCTCCTCTCGCAAATCGAATCGCTGGAATATTTTAAGGCTATGGCCGAGTTGTACAACCCGCAACTTGGCGAGATCGATCGCCTTCGTGAGTTGGCTCGTCAGAATGTGCGCTTGCAATGTGGCAACCTCTTTCCCGAGGTTGTGGCTATGGGTGGTATGCTCTTTTGCGACCACCAGCTCTCGCCACTCGTACCACGTATGGCGGTGGGTATAGGTCTGAATTTCAAGATATTTGACGGCTTGAACACCGAGTATAAACTCTCCTCTGCACGTCTGCAATTGCGTCGTGTCGAGGCGTTGGAACGCAAGGCTGAACAGGATGTTGCACTACTTGTCGATAATCTCTACAACGGGGTGCAGTCGGTGCTTGCAACACTTTCGGCGGTGGAGCGCTCGGAAAAGTTTGCCGAGGAGTTTTTGCGTGCCAAGAGGAGCGCTTTTCGTGAGGGAATGGCCACTACGACCGATGTTGTCGACGCCACGCTAAATCTCTCTCGGGCAAAGCTGGAACGGGTGCAAACTGCCTATGAGTTTGACGTCGCTTTGGCTCGACTATTGTGTGCTTCGGGTATGGCGGAGTCGTTCCTGCGATACTTGCACGCCCCGACTTCGCAATCTCTATTTTAATTGAATAAATATGAAAAAGATAACCTTATCACTTGTTGTCGTGTTACTACTCTTGATTTCGATAATCGCATTTATCGGCTACCGTTGGGGTCGCACCAAAAGAGTCGAGGTGCAGGGCTTTGTCGAACTTACTACGCTACGTCTTGCATCGAAGATTGCTGGGCGTATCGATAAGGTCTTTGTCGAGGAGGGCGACTCGGTCGAGAAGGGCGATACTCTCTATGTGATATCGACACCCGAGCTCGATGCCAAGCTCTCGCAGGTCGAGGCTCTGCTTAGCGGAGCACAGGCGATAGATCGAAAGGCAAAGGCGGGTACACGACCCCCAATAGTGCACTCGGCACACGATATGTGGCAGAAGGCGAAGGTGGGTGTTACGCTTGCCCGTCAGACCTACGAGCGAGTGCAACGACTCTACGAGGAGGGTGTTGTAACGGCGCAGAAACGAGATGAGGCGTACGCCTCGTTGGAGGCGGCACGGGCTACCGAGAGAGCGGCAAAGTCGCAATATCTGCTGGCTGTCGAGGGTGCTTCTCGAGAGGATAAGGAGGCCGCTGCGGCTCAAGTACAGCAGGCGCAGAGCGTGGTCGAGGAGGTGGAGCGCTATTTGGCCGATAGGGTGGTCTGTGCACCTACGGATGGCGTGGTGGCTACGGTTGTAGCCAACGAAGGAGAGATTGTCGGCAGCGGCTATCCCGTAGTGACTATTACCGAAAACGATACTGCAAAGGCTATTTTCAATATCCCCGAGACCCTCCTTCCGCAGATAGAAATAGGCAAGAGCTTCGAGGCGAGAGTGCCGGCTCTTGGGCGTAAGGAGCGCTTCGAGGTCGAGTATATATCGGTCGAGGCGGAGTTTGCCACGCAGAGTGCAACCTCGGCTCGGGGTGACTTTGATATTCGCACCTTCGAGGTGAAGATGGTGCCACTTTCTGTAATGCCATTGCGTGCGGGTATGAGCGTTCTTGTCGAGTTGGAAAAACCGAAAAAGCGATGACTATAGGGCGCTTTCTTTCGGGTGTGAGAGGAGCCACAAGGCGTGAAATGGAACGAATGGCGTCGGATGGAGAGTATCGTGCGGTGCTGTTGTGGTTGCCCTTGTGTGTGATACTCTTTTTTGCCGTTTTCTTCTCGCAGGAGGTGGTCGGGTCGTTGCCTGTGGCGGTGGTCGATGAGGATAATTCATACCTCTCTCGACGTTTGGTTTCGATGCTCTATGCTACGCACGAAACGGCTGAAGTTGAGGAGATTGCCGATATGGTCGAGGCTCGAAAGCGACTGCTCTCGGGCGATGTTGTGGGGGTGGTGGAGATACCATACGGCTTCTCGAAAAAGTTACTCTCGGGCGAGACCGTCGAGGTCGCATATTACGACTCGGGCACAAATATTTCGACCGCTTCGCTCTCGGCAAAGGGGGTGCAGACCGCTGTTACCTCGTTCGGTGTGGGCGTGGCTCTACAACGTGCCGAGATTGGTGGCGCAATGCCAGACGAAGCTATGGCGCAGACGATGCCGATAGGCTTTTCGACCTACGCCTTGTTTAACCCTTGGCTCAACTACGCCTACTACGTAGCTCCCTGCTTTTGGGTAATGATTTTAATTATCGCTTCGATGCTCTCGACCATCTATGCCGTAGGCTCGGAGTTGCGATATGCCACCTCGCTCGAGTGGCTACGCTCGGCAAACGGCTCGTTGGTGGCGGGTCTGTTGGGTAAACTACTCCCTGCGACATTGGCGTTATGGCTGTTGTCGGCGGTGGTCGGGAGTGCGATTTTTGCCCTCTACGGAGCGCCTATGCGAGGCTCGTGGGTGGTGTTGGTTGTGGGCACTATGGCGCTTATTGCCGCCTATCAGTCGGTGGCTATACTTGTGGTAGCCTTGACTGCCTCGTTCCGCCTGTCGTTGTCGCTGGGTGGCGGATATTCGGTCTTGGCCTTCACTTTTTCTGGCGTTACCTTTCCGACTATGGCGATGCTCTCGGCGGTGCAACCAATAACGATGTTCTTCCCCTACACCTACTTTATGCGCCTCTACATCGATCAGGCGGTGCGAGGCTCGGCGTGGTGGCTCTCGATGCAGGATGTTATGGCGATGCTCATCTTTTGCGTCTTGCCGTTGTTTGTGTCGAGACGATTGAAAAAGGTCTCTCTAACTCGTAAATTTTGGTGCAGACTATGATTTGGGCGGTTATAAAAGAGGAGTGGCAAGCGGTGTGGCGAGATGAGGGCGTAGCCTTGATAGTGGTTTTCGCACTCTTTATCTATGGTATATCCTACTCGTTCGGCTATGGTGGCGAGGTGCTGAACGAGGTGCCTATCGCTGTCGTGTGTGGCGAGCAGGGTGCTAAAAGCCGAGAACTTGTCCGTATGCTCGACGCCTCGCCCAAGTTGCGAGTAGAGCACGAGGCGGTGGATATGGCGAGTGCGGAGCGACTGCTTCGAGAGCGCAATGTGTGGGGTGTGGTGTCGCTCTCGCCCGACTTCGAGAGGAATATCTTGTCGGGGCAGCAAGCCCGAGTGGCGATACTTGGCGATGCGAGCTATTTCTTGGCATACCGAGAGGTTGTCGAGGGTGCTGTGGCAACTATTCAACAGATGAACAAGCAGATTGTCATCGAGCGTGAGGGACTCTATAATCCGCCAGTCATCTATGCCGAGCGAGATCTCTTTAACCCCTCGCTCGGTTACGGAATCTTTGTTATGCCGGCGATAATTCTGTTGATAGTGCAACAGACTACACTTATCGGTGTGGGTATGGTATCGGCTACTCGCAAGGAGCGAGTCGTGCGCTACGAATCGAAGTCGGCTGTTGTTATAACTCTCGGTCGCACAGTGGTTTATCTCGCTATATATGCACTTACTTTGGGCTTTATGCTTACGGTGCACTACTCACTCTTCGACTATCCGATGCGGGGTACGTGGTGGCGATGTGTGGCGGTAGTCTTGCCCTACCTCTTGGCGGCTATTTTCTTGGCGCAGATGGTGGGAGTGCTCTTTCGTAGTCGTGAGAGTTCGATAGTGTGGCTACTGTGGCTCTCGATTCCGTTTCTGCTTGTCAGCGGAGTGTCGCTACCTCCCGAGGCCTTTCCACGATGGCTATATATAATAGGTAGGACAGTGCCAAGCTCATCGGCGGTCGATGCGTGGATAGCGGTGCAGTCGAAGGGCGCAACTCTCGCCGATGTTGCGCCCCAGCTCGCCCTGCTTTGGTGCTTGGTGGTGGTCTATGGCGTGGGTGCTGTGGTGGCAAATCGACGCAATGCAACCTTGTGAGACAGATTTGTATTTTTGCGAAAAATGGTTTAATTTTGCTAAAAATTAAATCTATAAAGTTCGCAAGTATGAAGAAATTAACATCTCTTTTCGTGATGTTGTTGGTGTCGATGTCGGCTTTTGCCTTGGCTCGTACAACCAACAAAATCGTTATTCCCGATGTCGAGGGCTACAAGACCTTGAAGGGCGAGTTCCACATCCACACCATTTTCTCGGATGGCTCGGTATGGCCTGAGACCCGTGTGCGTGAGGCAGCCTGGGAGGGACTCGACATCTTGGCTATCACCGACCATATCGACACCCGTTCACGTCGATGGGTTAAGAACGGTATTATCTCGCCTGACTGCGACCGTAATACGCCGTACAAACTCGTTAAGAAGTTGGCCGATCGTGAAGGCTTGCTCCTCATCAATGGTGGCGAGCTCTCTCGTCGTCGCCCATCGGGTCACACCAATGTTCTCTTTGTGAAGGATAACAACAAGATCGTTGCCGAGGCCGAGAAGTTCGACGATGATAACGCTAAGGCTACCGAGGCAGGCTTGAAGGAGGCTCGCAAGCAGGGCGCATTTATTATGTGGAATCACCCGCATTGGGAGAAGTATACACCAAACGAGACCGTTATCGGCCCTGTGCAGAAGAAGTTCCTCAAGGCAGGTCTCTATGATGCTATCGAGGTCTATAACACCGAGTGCGGATATAGCCCTGAGTGCCACGATTGGTGCTTGAAGCATAACCTTGCAATTGTAGGTTGCTCCGACTCGCACGCACCTATGTTCTACGAGGTGGACTATCTTGGTGGCAAGCACCGTGTTGTAACGCTTGTTTTTGCGAAGGAGAAGAGCGTGGAGAGCGTGCGTGAGGCTATGGATGAGCGCCGTACCGCAATCTTTGCCGAGGGTATGGTCTATGGCCGTGAGCAGGAGTTGAAACCGCTCTTCGATGCGTGCATCCAGGTCAAGGATGTGAAGTGGAGCAGCAAGGGCGTGTCGTTCACACTCGAGAATGTATCGAGCATCCCTGTACGCATCAGCAAGGCTCCAGGCTCGGAGAACTACCGATATTATCGATATGCCGATATCCCGCCATTCTCGACTATAAAGATGTCGATTCAGCCATTGGTCGACGGCAATTCGTCTACAACGTTGGACGAGTCGGTTAAGGAGATTGTGGCAAACTTCTTCGTCGAGACCTTCCACGTCGGCGCAAATAAACCGCTCAAAACAGCGATTAAGTTTGTGAGATAGGGAAATTTATAACCAACAAAAAAAAGCATCCAACTGGGGTGCTTTTTTTGTTGGAGAGAGTTGTGTGGCGTCACGCCTATGGCGCCCAAAAAAAAGAGAGTAGAGAGTAGTTAGTAGAGAGTAGAGAGTAGTTTGCTACTCGCCGTAAAAAAACTACTAACTACTAACTACTAACTACTAACTACTAACTACTAACT
>JAFYQY010000054.1 GCA_017559685.1 Alistipes sp. | reverse complement strand
TTGAATAGGAGGCGCACTCCTATCGAATCCTATTAAGCACCGTAGGTGCGAATCCCATTCATTCCCATCTAATCCTATAACAGTGCGCCACATAACAAAAAAACTCTCGTCTCTCGTCTTTCGTCTCTCGTCTTTTTATTATCTTTGCACCCAAAGTAACAGACTAATCGTATGAAAGTTTACAAATTTGGTGGCGCATCGGTGCGTCACGCCGAGGGAGTTCGCAACCTCCTGAATATCGTTCGTGACGAGGCAGAGTTGTTCGTTATCGTCTCGGCAATGGGCAAGACAACAAACGCTTTGGAGGAGGTTTTCGACGCTATGCGTAAGGGCGACACCGCCTTCTGCGAGGAGAAAATCGCCGAAATCAAGGCATATCACTATACCACAATCGCCGACCTCTTTGGCTCGGCAGAGTATCGCATCGAGGAGGTAGACGCTTTGTTCGAAGCATTGCGTAAGGCGGTGACTACCAACACCTTCGAGCGCAGTCGCGCCGAGGAGTGGTACGATCATATCGTAGCCTACGGAGAGTTGGTTTCGACTACCATCATTTCGGCATTCCTCAATAAAGAGGGCATCACAAACACGTGGATCGATATGCGCAAGTGCTTCCTCACACAGGCTCGCCACAAGGATGCAAACGTCTTGATTGAGGAGTCGGCAACACCGCTTCGCCTGGCGTGCGCAGGTGCCGAGAGCCGCATCTTCGTGGGTCAGGGCTTTATCGGCTCAGCACCCGACGGAACAACCACAACACTCGGTCGTGAGGGTTCGGACTACTCGGCTGCGGTGGTGGCAAATATTCTCAACGCAGAGTCGATGACCGTATGGAAGGACGTAGACGGAATTCTCAATGCCGACCCTAAAGTCTTCCCTGATGCAGTGAAGATTGACCACCTTAACTACGTGGATACCATCGAGTTGGCATATAGCGGCGCACAGATTATCCACCCTAAGACAATCAAGCCGTTGCAGAACAAAAACATACCTTTGTATGTGAAGCCATTCGGCAACAAGCTCGCACCTGGTACCGTAATTAACGGCGAGGCGAACACCATCGACACACCGATTATCATCCTCAAGCGCAACCAGAGCTTCTTGCGCCTTCGTTCACGAGATTTGTCGTTCGTCTTGGAGGAGAAGTTCCCTATCATTTTTGCCACTTTGGAGCGCTTCCGCATCAAGACCAACCTTATCCACAACACCGCCGTAGAGCTCGGTTTGTGCGTGGAGGAGAGTTGGCACTTGGAGGAGGTTGCCGAGGCGTTGCAGGCCGAGGGTTTCAACACCGAGATTATCGCCAAGGTGGAGCTCTTGACTATTCGCCACTACAACGACGAGTTGCTCAACAAATATGTAGAGTGCGACGACTTTATCATCAGCCAGCTCACCCCTGATACAGTGCGATACGTAAGACCTTTGTAACAAACAGAAAAGGCTCGATATAGAACAGAGATGGAGGCGTTTATTTCGCCTCCATCTTTGCTATTGTGGTGTCTATATATCGTTGAATATCAACATTTAACCTCTTGTAGAGCGGAGAGTGTGTATAGTTGTCGTTGTCGAGCAAAACATCACGAATCGAGCGCAACGAATTGGTGTAATTGCTCATCTCATTTTTGAGCGCAACACCCTCCTTCGAGGAGCAAATAATTTTCGAAAGCGATATCTGGCGGAGCTTCTCGCACACCCCCTCGAGCACTATCATCACAACGTTGTCCATAAGCGTGTGGCCGTGCATAAAATGGTAGGTCAGCTCGGGCTCGACACCCTTCTTTTTTAGGCGCTCAGCGAACTCGGGAATCTTGCTCGCCATCTCGGGATTCGAAGCCTCGAGCGAGGCCACTCGACGCTCGACATTGCGCTGCAACCACGCTATTGTGTTGGCTCCATTTTGCTCGATATCGAGGTAGCCGATGCGCACCGCAGCCTTGAAATCTACGAGCGGAAGAATGCTCTCGCTGTTGCGTGATGCGGAGTAGACGTACCACAAAAACAGCGGATAGATAGTGCGAGAATAGTCAGCCATAAAACGCTCGAAATCAAAGATATGAGCATCATTCTTGACCGCCTTTACGCAGACGTTGTGGAGCGACGGAGCATAGCAGAGATAGTTCTCGGTAGCGTAGGTGTAGGTGTGGAACATATAGGGCGATTCGACGATTTTGCGAGAGGTCTCGTCCTCGTCGGCGAAGAGGTAGTCGAAGTCGGAATCCATACAGAGCAACATCTCCTCCGACGCCCTGTCGGCCATCGAGAGAAGCACCTTTTTGCCTTTAGGTAAATCCTTGCGTGTTGGCACCGATATCTCGAAGCGGAGATAGGGGTTTGGGAAGTTGTCGAAGATACCTCGCCAAAAGGCCACGTCCTCGTACCCCTCGACAAAGACTTTTACCACTTTTTTGCCATCGTCAACGGTAAGCGACGGTGGGAGGGTTGCCAAATCGACACCACCCCGAGCCAACGCTTTGGCTCGCATTTTTTCGAGCATCATCTCACGTTTTCGCTCCCTATTTTCCTTGTTCGCAGCCATAGCTTTGTGATATTTGTGTAACAAATATACAAAATCTGCGTCAAATGCCAAAATATTTATTACTTTTGCATCGTTATTTGGGGTGATGTGCCCGAAAATTTTTGACTTATGGCAGATTGGAAAGAGCGTCTCGGAATGGTCTATTCGACAAACCCAGACTTTACATACGACTACGGCGAGGAGCAGGAGGCCGAGACTTTGGCTCCCGAGAAGCAGAATTTGCGAGTATGGCGTGACACTAAAGGTCGTGGCGGAAAGGTTGCAACCATAGTGCGTGGGTTCGTAGGCTCGAACGACGATTTGGAGGAGCTCGGTCGCACTCTCAAGCGAGGTTGTGGCGTAGGTGGCTCGGTCAAGGAGGGCGAGATTATCATCCAGGGCGACCACCGTGACAGAGTAACGGCTCTGCTCATTCAGAAGGGTTACACACAGACAAAAAAGGTTTAGTGAAAAGATTGCTCAGACATATAGCGTTGGTTGTGGTTGCACTCGTGGCAGCGCACACCGCATCGGCACAATACTACTCGTGGGGTGCCGATCCGACCTATATGCAGTGGCGTAAACTCAAGGGGGATAAGATCGACGTCATCTACCCCGACACAGCTCGCAACCTCGGCTACAAGATGATGCACTATGCGCAAGCGGTGCAACCATCCATCGACTTCGGTTTCCGTCACGGGTCGATGAAGATTCCGTTTGTCATCCACCCCGAGAACTTCTCGTCGAACGGTATGGTTATGTGGCTTCCGAAGCGTGTGGAGATTCTCTCCTCGCCTGCGGTAAACGGCTACTCAATGCCGTGGCTGAAGCAACTCGCAGCACACGAGTACCGCCACGCCGTGCAGTACAACAATATCAACCGAGGCTTTGTCAAGGTTTTTAGCTACATCCTCGGTCAGCAGAGTTCTACCTTTGGTCTGCTCTTTATGCCGCTATGGGGTATGGAGGGCGATGCAACGATATCCGAGACGCAGATGTCGTCGTTTGGTCGTGGTATGCAACCGAGTTTCTCGATGCACTACCGAGCCGTGGGCAACTTCACTTTAGAGAAGCGCAGTATGAGCAAGTGGTTCTCGGGCTCCTACAAGGAGTACATCCCCGACCACTACCAACTCGGCTACCAAATCACCTCGTACGCCGACACCAAGTTTAACGAAAACATTTGGGATAAGGTGGTACGCTTTGCGGTGCGCAACCCATACACCATCTTCACAACTTGGGCAGGCTTACGACGCTTCTACAACTCCACAACCGACCGTCTCACACGTGAGGCTTTTGCCAACTTGAACGACCATTGGAACTCGTTGCCATATCAGCCAAACACCTCGACACAACTCTCGAACGATGGCGAGAATGGCTACACCAAGCATCGCTATCCACAATATATCGACCAAAATATGGTGTTATCGCTCTGCGAGACACTCGACGAGCCTAACGCCTTTGTCGTAACCGACAGCCGAAGCGGCAACCGCAAGCGTCTTGCCTTTACAGGTGCGGTATCGACACGCCCGAGCGAGGTCGTAGGTGGTAGAATTTGGTGGACAGAGTATCGCCGAAGCCTACTCTTTGCCGAGAGAGTGAACTCGAAGTTGTGCTATATGGATGTAGCGCAAGGTCGCACCCGCACAATCAACCGCAAGGATAAAGTTCTCTACCCTACCCCTATCAGCGAGGATGAGTTGGCGTGGGTGGAGTATGCCCCAAGTGGCATATACAGCATCGTGCGTGGCAACCCTATGCCTCGCAACGAGGCGGAGTATCTGCGAGTGGATATTCCGCTGGATAAGGAGATTCACGGCTTGGCATACGACAACTACACCCGTGCGCTCTACTTTATCGCCACCGACGACAGCGGTATGTGGCTCGGTCGTGTGGGTAAAAACCGAGAACTCGAGCACGTCACCGAAGGTGCTTACATCACTTTGAGCGATCTCCGAGCAAAGGATGGAGTGCTGTATTTCGGCTCAATTCAGTCGGGTAAGGACGAGGCGCATTGCTACGACCTCCGCACCGACACTCAATATCGTATATCGGCATCGACCTATGGCTCGTTCTCGCCGATGAACAACGGCAACGACACAATATTGATGACCACCTACGACCGCTATGGCTACCACATTGCCGAGCAGAAGTTGGTGCGAGATACCTTGCCGAAGGTTAAACCATCGAAGTTGCCTATAAACCTCGTAAACCCACCTCGCAAGAAGTGGAACGTTATAAATCTCGACACCGTGCGCTTTGCGGGTGCCGACTCGATGATGATGCAGATGCAGGCATCGAACAAGGGCAGACAAAACAGGATGAAATCTCTGAAGGATAAGCGATACAGTGGCGCTACACACCTCTTCAACATCCACTCGTGGGCACCTGTGTCGTACGATCCATTCTCGTTGAGTGAGGAGGGGGCTTTGGACTTCAACCTCGGCGCTACGATTATGTCGCAGAATATTCTCTCGACGGCTGACGGCTTCCTCACGTGGGGTTGGAATGCGCAGGAGGGACACATCTTCAAGGGTGCATTCCGCTACTATGGCTTGGGCGTGAACTTGAGCGTGAATGCCACCTACGGAGGTACACAGCAACTCTACTCGGCATACTCTTACCTCTACAACCCTATCTCGGACCGCTTCGAGGCGGTGCTTCCGGGCGGTAAAGAGGAGTATGTCGTAAACCCTATAACCGGCAAGAAAGAGTTGGTGTTGAACGAGACACCCGACCGAGGAACATACTACAACATCGGTGCTATGGCGTCGTTGCCTCTCTACTTCCAATCAGGCTACCACACACGCTATGTGCAGGTATCGGCGGGCTATAACTACTCGAACGGCTTGGTGGCGAAGGTCGACAAACTCTCGATGGAGATTGGCAAAGGCCACGTGAGCAACATCGCAAAGGTGGGCTACAAGGAGGGTGTACACCTCCTGCAGTTCGGAGCGGGCTTCCAGGATCAGGTGCGAATGGCACACAAAGATTTCCTTCCTCGTTGGGGTCAGGTCTTCTCGGTGAACTATGCGCTCAACCCTGCCGACGAGAATTTTAGCCACCTCGTGTCGGTATATGCCAAGGGCTACTTCCCAGGTGTTGCGAAGCACCACTCGTTGTCGTTGGCTGCGGTATATCAGACCTCGCTCGGAGGTTTCGACCACGACAAGGCGCTCTCAAATCTCGCATTCCACTCGGGACGACTTATTCCTCGAGGTTTCTACACCAGCGATATCGAAAATCGTGACTATGTGGCGACATCGCTCAACTATGCGTTGCCGATTTGCTATCCCGATTGGGGTATCGGACCTATAATCTACTTCAAGCGACTGAGAGTAAACCTCGGCTTCGACTACGCATCGTACACCCACAAGGCGATGTTCGTAAACCCCGACTTTACGCTCAATTCACGAATGGAGCGACACCATATAATCTCCTATGGAGGCGATATTTCGCTCGACTTCAACCTCTTCGAGATGCCAGCTGCGGGTACAACCTCGCTGACACTATCGATATACCAACCAACGATTATTACCAAACATAACAAGGGTGGCGAAAACCGACGACCATTCGTCAAGGTGGGCTTCGGTCTCCCATTCTAACGAGATAAGATTATGCAGACAAAAAAGAGAAATACAACGGCTCGCAAGAGTGCTCCTAAGGGTGGCGCAACAACCAAGACCAGCAGAATGAAGAAGTTTATAAAGTGGCTATGGATAGTGGCGATGCTACCCGTAGCGCTGTTGGTGTTGGCATTGCTTCTCACCTCGCTCGGTGCATTCGGTCGAATACCGTCGTTCGAGGAGTTGGAGAACCCAAAGAGCAATCTCGCAACCGAGATTTATGCCGACAATGGCACAGTTATCGGAAGCTTCTTCATCCACAACCGCTCATACGTGCAGTACCACGAGCTCTATCCGCAGGACTCGTCGGCTCTCATTACGATCGCTGGCCATCCGATGCCGCCTATCGCTGCGGCACTCGTAGCAACCGAGGATGTGCGCTACTATACCCACTCGGGCATCGACCTTATCTCGTTGGCTCGTGTAGGTGTAAGAACTATCGCCCTTCAGCACTCATCGCAGGGTGGTGGTAGTACCATCACACAGCAGTTGGCAAAGAACCTCTTCCCACGAGAGACGGGCGACGACGGAAAGCTCGTGCGCAACGCCAAGCTCGTGGCGTCGAAGTTTAAGGAGTGGATTACAGCGTTGAAACTCGAGTACAACTACACCAAGGAGGAGATTATTGCGATGTACCTCAACACCGTTGAGTATGGCTCGAACTCATACGGTATCAAGTCGGCAGCAGCAACCTTCTTTGGCAAAGCCCCTGCCGAGCTGAATATCCAGGAGGCGGCAATGTTGGTGGGCGTAGTGAACGCTCCGACACGCTACTCCCCTGTGCGTAACCCCGAAAATGCTCTCAAGCGACGCAACACCGTGCTACAGCGAATTGCTGTTGCGGGAGGTATCACCAAGGCCGAGTGCGACTCGTTATCTATGCTCCCTATCGAGTTGAACTTCAAGCCTATATCGCACAACGTCGGTAGCGCAACCTACTTCCGTGAGATGTTGCGTCTGACAATGACCGCTCGCCGTCCGAGTCGCCGAAACTTCTACACCGAGTGGGACTACGAGCAGGCGTGCAAGGAGTACGACGAGAATCCGCTTATCGGCTGGTGCCACAAGAACCTGAAGGCCGACGGAACACCATACGACATCTATCGTGACGGTTTGAAGATATACACCACCATCAATGTTTCGATGCAGGATTATGCCGAGAAGGCTATGCAGAAGCAGATGGAGACCGTAATTCAGCCGACAATGGATCGTCACGTCCGTGAGAATGGCTCGCTCTACAAGAATATGACCCCCGAGGAGCAGGAGCAGGCTATCAAGCGAGCAATGCGCAACACCGACCGCTTCAAGAATATGAAGGAGGAGGGTGTGAGCGACAAGGATATCTTCTCAAGCTTCGAGAAGAAGAGCAAGATGAAGATTTTCACATACAAGGGCGAGTGCGACACGCTGCTCACACCTCGAGATTCGCTACTCCACTACAAGCGCATTATGCGTGCTTCGTTTGTGGCTATGGAGCCTCAGACGGGTTACGTCAAGGCCTATGTGGGCGGCCCTTCGTTCAAGTACTTCAAGTACGATATGGCCAAGCACGGCAAGCGCCAGGTGGGCTCTACGGTTAAGCCGTTTATCTACACCTTCGCTATCGACCATCTCGGTCTCACGCCTTGTACTATGGTGCCAAACCTCCCTACTACAATCGAGACTGCGGTGGGCACTGCGTGGTCACCAAAGGAGTCGGGAAATGTAGAGTACGACGGAGTTCTTCACCCTCTGCGTTGGGGTCTTGCACACTCACGCAACAACTACTCGGCGTGGGTTATGAAGCAGGCGAAACAGCCCGCTGCGGTGGCAGATTTCATCCACAATATGGGTATCAAGAGCTATATCGATCCCGTATATGCGATGTGCGTAGGAACATTCGAATCGAATGTGTATGAGATGGTTAGCGCCTACTCGACATTCGCAAACCAGGGTGTCTACAACACCCCAATATTCGTCACCCGCATCGAGGATAGACAGGGTAACGTGATATCGACATTCACGACCTCGTCGCACGACGCCATAAGCAACGAGTCGGCCTACACAATGCTTACGATGATGCAGAATGTAATCACCCGAGGCACAGGTCGTAGAATGGTTTGGGGCTACGGTATGCAGGGCGTGGATATCGCAGGTAAGACGGGAACGACAAACGAAAACCGAGATGCTTGGTTTATCGGAATCACGCCGAAGTTGGTTGCTGGAGCGTGGGTAGGAGCCGAGGATCAGACCGTAACCATCGGCAGCCGAGGCGAGGGCTCGGTTATGGCGTTGCCTATCGTGGGCGACTTCTTGCGCCGAGTGCACAAGGACGAGAACATAAACGTCAACAAGACCGACAAGTTCCTCTGCCCACCATCGTGGCAGGCGGTAGAGTGCGAGGATGCAATCGCCACAACCACCGAGGCAACAAACCACGACGAATTCTTCGAATAGAAAAAATAGTAAAAACATAAATACAAACGAGTTATTGGAGCAAAGCGACAAGTCCCCCTTTGCCAAAGGGGGATTTAGGGGGAATGTCAAGGTGGAGTAATTTTCATAATTCCTCCATTTCACAAGGCATTACAATGAAGAACCAGGATAAAATTTAGTAAAGACATAAATACAAACGAAAATTATGAAGGTAGCGATTGTAGGCGCAAGTGGCGCCGTAGGACAGGAGTTTTTGAAGATACTTGACGAGCACAACTTCCCACTCGATGAGTTGGTGCTCTTTGGCTCGTCACGCAGTGCCGGTCAGACCCGCACATTTAGAGGTAAGGAGATTGTAATCAAGGAGTTGCAGAAGAACGACGACTTCAAGGATATCGACCTCGCATTGGTGTCTGCAGGTGGCTCAATCTCACGTGACTACGCCGAAACAATCACAAAATATGGCTGTTTGATGATCGACAACTCGAGCTGCTATCGTATGGATGCGGATGTACCATTGGTAGTGCCTGAAGTTAATGCCGAGGATGCTTTGAATGCACCTCGTCGCATCATCGCAAACCCTAACTGCACCACCATCCAGATGGTTGTGGCATTGAACGCCATAGAGAAGCTCTCGCACATCAAGCGTGTACACGTTTCGACCTATCAGTCGGCAAGCGGCGCAGGTGCACAGGCTATGGCCGAGCTGGAGGAGCAGCACGCTTCACTCGCTAAGGGCGAGGAGGCTAAGGTCGAGAAGTTCGCCTACCAGTTGGCCTTCAACGTTATTCCGCACATCGACGTATTCACCGACAACGACTACACCAAGGAGGAGATGAAGATGCACAACGAGACTCGCAAGATTATGCACTCGGATATCGCCGTTTCGGCTACCTGCGTGCGTGTACCCGTTATGCGTGCTCACTCGGAGAGCATCTGGGTTGAGACCGAGCGCCCAATCTCGCCTGAGGAGGCTCGCAAGGCGTTTGCCGAGGCCGAGGGCGTAGTTGTAGTGGATAACCCACAGGAGAAGGAGTACCCAATGCCACTCTTCATCGCTGGCAAGGAGCCTGTATATGTTGGTCGTATCCGCAAGGATATCACATCGGAGAACGGCTTGTCGTTCTGGTGTGTAGCCGACCAGATTAAGAAGGGTGCAGCTTTGAACGCTGTGCAGATTGCAGAGTGGTTGATTGCAAAGGGTGTTTTGCGATAAAGAGCGAAACAACAGCGGAAAAAGGCGCATAAATTTTGCGGTTTGAGATATTCGTTATAACTTTGCACGATTTATTGCGTGTATGCGTGCATACGTGAGAAGAATTTTTATGATTGAGGCGATTGTTAGAAAGGTAGTTTTGATGTTGTGTGCGATAGTTGTTGTCGGCACCGCTTTGGCACGAGAGGAGAAGATGACCGTTCGTGAGCAGGTGGAGGCAGGCAAGAAGGTTAGCGTGCACAAGGTTATCAAGAGCGACGACCCTGCACTCATCTACTCGGAGGGTATGAAGTACTACGAGCGAGAGAAGTGGAAGCAGTCGGGCGATCTCTTCGACGCTTGTCGTGCCTACTATGTGGGCGACTCGAAGGAGGACTCAATCGCATTCTTCTCGGCTCGCAGTAAGTTCAAGGGGCGTGACTATGTCGACGCTACAACACAGCTCGACGAGTTCCGTCGCAAGTTTGGTCGAAGCGTCTTCATCGAGGATGCGGAGGCGATGTTGGCAATGTGCCACTACTACCTCTCGCCCGACCCGACTCGTGACCAGACCGTTACCGCCGAGGCTATCGTGGCATTCTCGGAGTTTATCGAGCGCTACCCCAACTCGAAGCGAGTGGAGGCATTCTCGAAGCTTATCACCGAGTTGACCGAGCGCTTGAAGAAGAAGGCATATCTCAACGCCTACACCTACTTCAAGATTCAGCGATACAAGTCGGCAGTAGTGGCTCTGCGTAACGCCTTGAAGCTCTACCCCGAGACTCCGCACCGTGAGGAGATACTCTACCTGATTGCGGTATCGAACTACCGCCTGGCTCACAACTCCATCGAGGAGAAGCAGGGCGACCGCTACCTCAACGTACTCGATTCCTACTACTCGTTCATCAACGAGTTCCCCGAGTCGAAGCATCGCAAGGAGTTGGAGCGATACGTCAAGGAGGCAAAAGATTATTTGGATAAAAACAACATAGACAAACAACAATAAGAAGATGGAAATTAAGAAGAACATTCCGAACAACACTGTTACTCGTAAGCTCGCAGATTTCGACCACGAGACAGGCAATGTTTACAAGAGCATCAACGTTATCGCTCGTCGTGCAAATCAGATTGCAGCAGAGTTGAAGAGCGAGTTGAATCGCAAGCTCGCAGATTTCTCGTCGCCAACCGACACTATGGAGGAGACCTTCGAGAACCGTGAGCAGATCGAGATTTCTCGCTACTATGAGCGTCTTCCGAAGCCAGCGATCATCGCTACCGAGGAGTATCTCGCAGACGAGATCTACTTCCGTGACGGAAAGGAGTAAAAAGGTATGTTAAAGGGCAAACATATTCTGCTCGGTATAACCGGAAGCATAGCGGCATACAAGGCTGCTATGCTTTGTCGTCTTTTGCGTGTGGCAGGAGCTGAGGTTAAGGTTTTGATGACTCCGACAGCCAAGGAGTTTATCACACCCGTAACTATGGCCACCCTATCGAAGAATCCTATCGCCGTGGAGTTCTACAACCCCGAGAATGGCGATTGGCATTCGCATATCTCGATGGGCGAGTGGGCCGACTGCTACCTCATAGCACCCGCTACAGCAAACACCATCGCCAAGATGGCTTACGGCATTGCCGATAACCTCTTGCTTACAACCTACCTCTCGGCTCGTTGTCAGACCGTCGTAGCTCCGGCTATGGACTGCGATATGTTCTGCCACGTGGCTACGCAGGAGAATCTAGCAAAGCTTCGTGATCGAGGAGTGGTGGTTTTGGAGTCGCCCGAGGGCGAACTCGCAAGCGGTTTGATGGGCAAGGGTCGTATGATGGAGCCTAAGCAGATTGTCGAGGCTATCGATAGGATGTTCGAGGTGGAGCAGACCTTGGCAGGTAAGCGAGTTATGGTTACCGCAGGTGCTACCATCGAGGCTATCGACCCTGTGCGCTACATATCGAACCACTCGACCGGCAAGATGGGCTACGCCATAGCCGATGCGTTGGCAAAGCGTGGTGCCGAAGTTGTATTGGTTAGTGGCAAAACCGCTTTGCAGACACCACAGGGCGTGCGTCGTGTGGATGTCCTCTCGGCCGAGGATATGTACAAGGCTTCGGTGGCAGAGTTCGAGGCTTGCGACTGCGCCGTTATGTGCGCAGCAGTTGCCGACTACACACCTGTAGCGGTTAGCGAGAGCAAGATTAAGAAGAGTGACGACACCTTCTCGATTGAGCTTCGCAAGACGAAGGATATCGCTCGTGAGTTGGGCAAGGTGAAGGGTGCACGCAAGCTTGTGGGCTTCGCACTCGAGACCGACAACGAGCAGATGAATGCCGAGAAGAAGCTCGCCGAGAAGAATCTCGATATGATTGTCCTCAACTCGTTGCGTGACGAGGGTGCAGGCTTTGGCTACGACACCAACAAGGTTACCTTTATCGACGCCTCGCAGCGTGAGGAGTTACCTCTCGCATCGAAGGCCGAGGTGGCTGAGCGCATCGCAGACCGCATCGAAAAACTCCTAAAATAGGCAGATTATGTTGCGCAGATTGGTTGTTGAGAACTACGCTCTTATCGAGCACCTCGAGATCGAGTTCGACTCCTCGCTCAATATCATTACGGGCGAGACAGGAGCTGGAAAGTCGATTTTGATGGGTGCTTTGGCGTTGTTGCTCGGAGCCAAGAACGATAGCGCAACAATCAAGGATAACTCTCGTGCCTGTGTGGTAGAGGGCGTGTTCGACATCGCACGACTCGGCTTGGAGGAGGCCTTCAAGGAGTTGGATATCGAGTACGACGCCGAGACAATCATCCGTCGCACAATCTCGCCAAGTGGCAAGAGCCGTGCCTTCGTGAACGATCAGCCGGTACAGCTCTCCGACCTCAAGCAGTTGGGTGCCTACCTTATCGACATCCACTCACAACACCAAAATCTTATTCTCTCGTCGCCACAGTTCCGCATCCGTGCTATCGATACGATTGCGGGCAATGGAGCGTTGCTTGCCGAGTATAGCAAGGCCTTTACCGCTTTGCAGGAGGCAAAACGAGCATTCACCGAGTTGCAGTCTACAGCCCAGCGCAATGCCGACGAGGAGGAGTGGTTGCGTCACCAGGCGGAGGAGTTGCGAGGTGCAAACCTTCGTGTAGGCGAGGTTGAGGAGTTGGAGCAGGAGTTGCGCACACTCGAGAATGCCGACTCGATAAGCGAGGCTTTACAGCGAGTAACGCAGTCGTTGGACGAGGAGGTTACGGGTGTTTTGACCACTCTCCGTGAGGCCGAGAACTCGTTGCGTCGCATCAGCGACAACTACTCGTCGGCGGGCGAGTTGATCGAGCGACTGCACTCTACGGCGGTGGAGCTGAAGGATATTTCGGCTACGACAGCCTACGACTTGGAGCGCATCGAGGCCAATCCCGAGCGTCTCGACGCTGTGAATTTGCGTCTCGACTTGATCTACACACTACAGAGAAAACATCGTTGCGAGGGCATCGAGGAGTTGATTGCCTTGCGTGACAAATATACGGAGCAACTCTCAGCCATCGAGCATAGCGACGAACTCATTACCGAGGCTAAACAGCGAGTTGCCAAGGCGGAGAGCGTTGCGACATCGCTCGCCGTTAAGTTGCACGATGCGAGATTGAAGGCTTCGCCAGCATTTGCAAAGGGCGTAGTCGAAATTCTCCACAATGTCGCAATGGCAGACGCCGAGTTCAAGATTGCCGTAACACCTTGCGCACCAACCATTTCGGGTGCCGATACGGTAGATTTTCTCTTCTCGGCAAATGCAGCAGTCGAGCCTCGAGCTATCGAGAAGATTGCCTCGGGTGGTGAGCTTTCACGTGTGATGTTGGCACTCAAGACCATCCTCGCACAGCACCTCGCCTTGCCGACAATCATCTTCGACGAGATCGACACAGGTATCTCTGGTCGCACAGCCAACGACGTGGGCGACATCATCAGCCGCTTGGCGCAGTCGATGCAGGTTATTGACATCACCCACTCGCCACAGGTTGCTTCGAAGGGCTCACGCCACTTCCAGGTCTACAAGGAGCAGAGTCGCACCCACATCCGACCACTCTCGCCGCAGGAGCGTGTGGAGGAGATTGCCAAGATGCTCTCGGGCGACACTATCACCGAGGCAGCACTTGCACAGGCAAAGCACCTCTTATCGCTATAGCGCAAAATCACTCTACAATGAAACGATTGGCTCACATAGCGGTTCTCGTTGTGGTTACACTACTTATGGCGTGTGGCAACAAGGAGATTGCGCTCGACACCGAGCCACTCTATACACCTCGCTACGCTCAAGGTTTTTCGATTGAGCGAGACAAGCAGAGCGGAGACAAATATCTCGTAGTTAAAAACCCGTGGCAGGGTGCCGAGAGGGTGGCTTTCTACACCAAACTCGACACTGTAGCACCACCAAAGCGCATTGTCGCTATGTCGTCGAGTCACTCGGCGATGCTCGAGGCTGTAGAGTGCACCGACCGCATCGTGGGTTTGTCGGGTTGTCAGTTTGTCTACTCCCCCGCCCTTCGTCAGGCGATTGAGAAGGGGCAAATCTGCGAGGTGGGTTACGACTCGAACTTCGACTTCGAGCGCATCGTGGCGCTCAATGCCGACCTCGCACTGCTCTACGGCGTAACGGGCGAGGCGAAGGGCGTAACCGATAAACTCGACGAGCTCGCCATACCTTATATATACATAGGTGACTATCTCGAGAACTCGCCACTCGGCAAGGCGGAATGGGTTGTGGCTCTCGCATCGCTCTGCGGTGTAGAGAAACAGGGCAAAGATTTCTTTGCGGGTGTAGAGGAGCGATACAACACCCTACGCAACAAGAAGCACTGCTCGGCATATCGTCCTCGAGTGATGCTCAACACCCCATATCGTGACACCTGGTTTATGCCTCCGCACAACAGCTATATGGTGCAACTTATCGAAGATGCAGGCGGAGAGTATGTGTTAACGGAAAACGGAAAACGGAAAACGGAAAACGAAGATAAACTATCGACGACATCGAAGCCAATCTCGTTGGAGGAGGCGTTGGAGTACGCCTTGCAGGCCGACTTCTGGCTGAATCTCGGACAGATTGCCTCGATCGAGGAGTTGCGATGCGTAACCCCGCACTTTACAAATATCGACGCCGTGCGCTTTGGTCGCATCTACAACAATACGAAACGAACTAACGAGAGCCGTGGTAGCGACTTCTGGGAGTCGGGAGCAGTACGCCCCGACGTTATCCTTGCAGACCTTGTGAAGATTCTGCACTACGAAGCACCTACCGACTCGCTCTGTTACTATAAACGATTGCAATAATGAAGTGTCGCTCCGCCATACTCTTTACACTGCTTGCCACGCTCTGTGTGGTACTCTTTGTGGTGGATATCGTTGTTGGTAAGACGAACATCTCGTTTGGCGAGGTGGTCGATGTATTGCTCGGTGGTGGCGATGCCGTTACAAGAAAAATCGTCTTGGATCTTCGCCTTGTGCGAGCCGTTATGGCGCTCTTGGCGGGTATGGCACTCTCTATCAGCGGTATGCAGATGCAGGTTTTGTTCCGCAACCCATTGGCTGGCCCATACGTTTTGGGTGTCTCGGCAGGAGCAAGCCTTGGTGTGGCGCTCTTCCTCTTGGGTGCACCACTCTTGGGCATCACACTCTCGCCTGCGGTGCAGAATATCGGCGTGGCGGGTGCTGCGTGGATAGGCTCGGCGGTGGTTTTACTCCTTGTGGTGGCACTCTCACGGCGCATCAAAGATATTATGGTTATGCTCATTCTCGGCATTATGCTCTCCTCGGGCGTAGGTGCTGTGGTCGAGATGATGCAATACTTCAGCAACGAGGTGGAACTCAAGTCCTATATCGTTTGGACTATGGGCTCGCTGGGCGACATTACCGCCTCGCAACTTGCAGTGCTGACACCCGTAATCATCGTGGGTTTGGCGATGGCGGTCGCTACGATCAAGCCGATGAATATGCTCCTTGCGGGCGAGCGATACGCCTCGTCGATGGGACTCAATATTTCACGCACACGCAACCTCATACTCATATCGACAACCCTCCTGGCAGGTACTGTAACTGCCTTTTGTGGCCCGATAGGCTTTGTGGGTATTGCTGTGCCACACATTGCTCGAATGTTGTTCCGTTCGGCCGACCACCGCAAGCTCCTCCCCGCAACCATACTCTCGGGTGTGGCGATGTTGCTCGTGGGAGATATCGTGGCGAGATACTTCGCTCTGCCGATAAACACCATAACCGCCCTGATGGGTATTCCGATTGTAATATACATAGTAATTCGTCGCCGATGATACGTCTTGATAACATATCGCTCTCGTATGGCTCACGCACAATTCTGCGTGATGTGTCGTTGCACCTCGGCAAAGGCGAACTCTGTGCTCTCGTAGGTCGAAATGGTGCAGGCAAAAGCACCCTTTTGCGAGCCTTGACCTCGAACAACAACACCCTCGTCGACGGCACTCCACTCGGCAAACTCTCGCCCGAGAGGATGGCACAGATGGTGGCTATCGTAACGACCGAGCGCAGCCGCATCGAGAATCTCTTGGTCGAGGATTTGGTGGCGATGGGACGTGCGCCCTACACCAATTGGATGGGACACTTGCAAGACGTTGACCGACAAATCGTTCGCGAGGCTATCGAGATGGTTGGACTTGCCGATTTTGCAAAGCGAGAGACCTCGTCGCTCTCGGATGGCGAGCTACAACGAGCAATGATAGCCCGAGCCATAGCGCAGCAGACGCCCATAATTCTGCTCGACGAGCCAACCGCCTTCCTCGACATCCCTACACGCTTCGAGGTGTGCCGACTCTTGGCCGACCTTGCGCACAAGGAGAGCAAGTGCATCCTCTTCTCTACTCACGACCTCGACTCGGCAATGCCCGTGTGCGACTCGATGGCAATTATCGACGGTGGCACTCTCCGCAAGCTGCCTACCAATGAGGCTGTGGCAGAAATCGAGCGACTTTTTAGATAGAATATCTAAAATTTTGCTATCTTTGTAACAAGATAAACCTAAAAATACCATATTATGAAGAGATTTTTTGCTTTTGCAATCGCATTGGCTGCTTGCGTAACCGCATTTGCAGCACAACCTCGTGCCGAGTATCCACGACCGCAGTTCGAGCGCAGTGAGTGGATCAACCTCAACGGTGAGTGGAGCTACGAGTTGGACCTCGTGAACACAGGCTTCGACCGTAAGTTATTCTTGAGCGAGGGTTTCGGCGGTAAGATTATCGTTCCTTTCTGCCCCGAGAGTAAGCTTTCGGGCGTGGAGCACAAGGACATCATCACAGGCATCTGGTACCACCGCACAATTCAAGTGCCAGCCGCTTGGGCAGAGAAGAAGATTATGCTCAACTTCGGTGCCGTATACTACGAGACTGAGGTATATATCGACGGCAACTTCGTAGGTCGCCACTTTGGTGGCTCATCGTCGTTCGCCTTCGATGTAACAAAGTTCGTGGCTGACGGCAAGGCGCACAACCTCGTAGTGCGTGCTAACAGCGACTTGCGCTCTCGCACACAAGGCTCGGGTAAGCAGTCGTTGCGCAGCTACTCTTACAGCTGTGTATATACCCGCACCACAGGTATCTGGCAGACCGTGTGGTTGGAGGCTACCAACAACTACTCGCTCGACCACGTGCAGGTAATGACCGATATCGACAACCACCAGGTTATCGTCACCCCACGCTACTACAGAGCAACTGCGTCGAATACCCTTACAATCAATATCAAGGATAACGGCAAGCTCGTTGCAAAGAAGCAGGTGGCGCAGGTTGAGGGTATGCCTATCGTTATTCCGATGAAGAAGTACCAGACTTGGTCGCCTGAGAACCCTAAGCTCTACGATGTGGAGTATGTTATCTGCGACAAGGAGGGCAAGGTGCTCGATAAGATCTCGTCGTACCTCGGTATGCGCAAGGTACACATCGACGGCAACAAGGTTTACCTCAACAACAAACCTTACTACCAGCGTCTCGTACTCGATCAGGGCTTCTACCCTGACGGCATTTGGACTGCACCAAGCGACGAGGCTCTCCGCCACGATATCGAGATGTCGATGGCTGTAGGCTTCAATGGCGCACGTCTCCACCAGAAGGTCTTCGAGGAGCGCTTCTTCTATTGGGCAGATAAACTCGGCTACCTCGTTTGGGGCGAGTTTGCAAGCTGGGGTGTGGATATTTCGTTGCCTGAGACTGCTCGCAACTACCTCACCGAGTGGCAGAACATCATTGTTCGTGACCGCAACCACCCGTCAATCGTAACTTGGACCCCTCTCAACGAGGCTTGGTATCCTGACCACGTGCAGTACCCACGTCTTGTGAAGGATCTCTACACCGTTACCCACATAACCGACCCTACACGACCTGTAAATACCGTTAGTGGTGGTGTTATTACCAACGACTACGACATCTGTGCAATGCACAACTACGAGCAGGATGGCGAGAAGCTCAAGGCTAAGGTTTACAACCCTGAAACCGGCAAACTCTTCCACTATACCCCGAAGTATATGCCAAAACCGAAGGATTCGAGCGGTATGCCAACCGTAGGCGATATCTCGAGCAAGGCCCTCTTCCAGCAGGCAGAGTACGACGGCACTCGCCCTTATGTGCTCGACGAGTTCGGCGGTATCAAGTGCTTGGAGGCTAACCCTGTGAAGGATAGCGACCGCAAGGGCTCGTGGGGCTATGGCAAGTCGGCCGTAACCAAGGAGGACTTCTATAAGCGTTTGGAGAATCAGGTAAATGCGTTGCTCTCGATTAGCGAGCAGGTTTGGGGCTACTGCTACACCCAGCTCACCGACGTCGAGCAGGAGGAGAACGGTATCTACTACTACGACCGCCGTGCTAAGTACGACGCCGAGCGTTTGAAGACTATCTTCGGCAAAAACCCCGAAAAGTAAACGATCTCAACAAACAACAACAAAGCCCTGCTTCAATCGAAGCAGGGCTTTTTCTTTTTAGATGGCGTAAAAAGTGGTTATGATTAGATTATTTTTGTGCGAGACAAGGCGACAAATCCGCAGCATAGTAGAGCTATGTGAGGAGTTTGGAGTCCGATGCTCTCGTGCAAAAAGAACTAATCAAAACTACTTTTTCAACCACTTATACCACTGATAGTCATTAGTAGTACCACCCTTAACACCCCACGAGCGCAAAGTATCAACAAGTTCAGCATTACGACGCATTGGGAGGCCGTAGCACTCTACCATAAGACCCTGCGAGTGGCAATAGTCCACAAGTTCCTTAGTGGTGCGACGTGCCATAGGACGTGCAATTGCATTCTTTACACCCTTGATCTTGTCGACAATCTCGGGGGTGTAGCGCACGTGCATAAACTCGAGCGGAGCGTTGCTATACTTTGCAGCCTCGTGCAAGTAGTCCCACTTGAACGAAGTGAGCACATACTTACCCTCGAAGCCCATCTTGTGCAACGTCTCGATAGTCTTGCGAATGCCCTCGTAGCTGATAAGCTTCAACTCTACGTAAGGTACAAGGTTGTACTTCTTGCAGATTTTGAGATACTCCTTGAAAGTTGCGATGCGGAGCTTGTGAGTGTACTTCTCGTCCCAGCCTGTTCCGCCGTCGATCCACGCCTTGCGCAACTCAGCCCAAGTATGGTCGCTAACCGCACCAGTCGCTGTGGTGGTACGATCGAGGGTGTAGTCGTGCATACAAACCAACACGCCATCCTTCGTCATCTGAACATCGGTCTCCATACCGTAGTAGTATGGCACCTTGCCAGCCTCACGGAATGCGAGAACGGTGTTCTCGGGGAATCGGTTCGAAAGGCCACGGTGTGCCTGCAAACCAAACTCTACGTCACGACCCTTTGGAAGAGTCACCTGTGCCGACGCCTCGAATGCGAAGAGCGCAACCAAGAGCGCACAAATAAATGTTTTCATCTTCATAGTTTTATTTTTTTAGGTTGTGTTTCTAACGATAAACGGATCGCCGCAAAAGGACGATCCGTTTTATCACAATTGCCTGCACTCTAGAAATTAGAGAGCGTTTACGTGCAACTGCGCTGCGCTCTTAAGGTTACCAGCCTTGTTCTTATGGATAATGTTGGTCTTAGCCAACTTATCGAGCATAGCTGTTACCTTTGGAAGCAATGCCTCTGCTGCGCTCTTGTCTGTAGTGTTACGAAGAGCCTTGATAGCGTTGCGAGTAGTCTTGTGGTAAAGACGGTTGTGAGCACGCTTAGTTGCAGTCTGGCGGATTCTCTTCTCTGAAGACTTGTGATTTGCCATAGTTTTCTAACTTTTTTATTATTTGTTATTTATATTTCTCTTTTTTAGCGCACATTTTCGGAGGTGTGCCATCCCACTTTTACACGACCGTAGTCGGTTTCGGATAGGCTCGAAGCCCGCTCCTAGAGTTTTCTGTTGCCCGCAGAGACATCCGCACCGCACAAATCTTAACCGACCTATCGTGCTGATACTCTGTCGTTTGTAGCCCGTACGAGAGTCGAACTCGTCTTTCAAGAATGAAAATCTTGCGTCCTAGCCGATAGACGAACGGGCCTTACCGCTATAACCCGTAGGGGCATTTAGCGGTGCAAAGGTACGAATAAAATTTATAAAACAAAATTAAATCTCAAAAAATAGGCAAAAAAGTGGGTGCTAGCGGAGCGAATAGCGCTCTAAATCAGCGAAAAAGGGGGCCATAATGCCCCCTTATATATATAATAGGTATAAATTCTATCGGGCTATCTTATCCACTTTGCGTTGGATGATTCGCATATTCAGAAGTATCACCATGCTGGCAATTCCCACACCCGAGACCACCATCGAAACGGTCGATCCGCCCACAGCCTGACCAAAGAGCGCAGAGAGTTTACCGACGTAGAGAAGTCGCACCAAGAGAGCTGCCCCCACGGCGCCACCCGCCACCACCACATTCAAGAGTGCGGTAAGGAGCTTGTAAGGCATCGCCACAACCCTCGGCGTATATCCAGCAAGCACGAGGTTCTCGAGTTTTTTGGTATTCTTCTGCAAGAGCAGGTAGATGCTCAGGGTGAGGATGCAGAGCGAGAGAATGCTGAATATTGCTCCTATGGCGACGATGACCGCCAGGCCGATATTCAGCAGATAGCTCATCTTGCTCGTTGCCGAGCCATTATCTTCGGCGTGATAGCCATTCTCGGCGAGATACTCGCCTATAGCCTTGTCTGACGGATTCGAGGTCTCGACCATAACTCGAGAGACGCCACCCATAGCGGTGTATCCATACTCCTTGTTCGCCCAACTCAGGAAGCTATCAGGAACGAGTATCGTATTGATACGCTCGGAAAAGCCTACAACACGTGCTTCGTAGCGCACCACCGACGGTACTCGGGTTGTGATGTAGACCTGGAGCGGAATCTCACCGAGGAACTCCTCCGAGAGTTGCGGTATCGCCATCGAGGGGCTAAAGCCGAAGTTGTAGAGGTTGAGATATGCTCGTGGAATGATAATCGGAATCGTCTTATCGCCAGGGGTAAAGTGCCACTTGTCGCTCTTAATATCGAGGAACGAATCGGGCACCGACTCGAAGAACATCAGCGTGGAGGCGTTGAACATCGACACCTCGGCACTAACCCTAAACTGCGAGGAGCGGAACTCTCCCAAGCGCTCCACGAAGGGTTGCGCCTTCAATCTATCAATCTCCTCGGGCGAGAAGCGGTTGGTCTCACGGGCAAACATATTGTCGGTGGTAACTCGCTTCGAGAGCACGAGATAGTCGTTCGAGACGAGCGATTCGCCCATCACGATAGGTTTCACGTCGCTATAGAGCTGCACTCCGCAGAGAATTATCGAGAGTCCGATAAGGTTGGCGAGGAAGAATCCCACCAACTGCACTACGCTGATATGCTGGCGCAACAATTTCCAAATCAACCTCATAGGCGCACAACTTTATCGTAGTTCAAATCTATATGTTTACCTATCGAGGTGACGATGATTGCAGCACCCTGACGCTCGGTCTCACGCAAGATAATATCACGCACAACCTCGCTATTGCGGTCGTCGAGGTGCGAAATCGGCTCGTCGAGCAGAAGGAAGTCGAGCGGCTGGCACAACGCCCTGATAAGGGCTACACGCTGTTGCTGACCATACGACATACGCCCCACAGGCGCATTGACCTTGTCGACTATACCCAACTCTTCGAACCAGGAGAGAATCGTAGCTCGGCTTTGCGTCTTTGTAAGGCGGTTTTTCAACTCCACATTCTCCAGCGCCGTAAGTTCGTCGAAGAGTTTTAAATCTTGAAACAAGATAGCTACCGAGCGCTGGCGCAGACGACTCCACTCGCCCACCGTAAAGCGACGGATATCCTCGCCATCGAAGAGAATCTCGCCACGATAGTCGTCACGCTGACCGTAGAGATAACTGCACAACGACGATTTGCCCGCACCCGACTCCGCCTCGATGAGGTAGCGCTTACCTCGCTCAAGCTCAAAGTCGGAGAGCCAGATATCCGACCGAAGATCCTCACGCTGAGCGAAGACCTCGGGAATGACGTTGTGCAATCGTATGCTCTGCATAGACTATTTCAAAATAGCGCCCTTAACCTTGTCGACAATCTGCTTCAACGAGTTCTCCTTCTGATTCTTGAGTACGAGGCTCATATTTGCACTCTGCCAAGTTGGCGCTGTTGCCACGCAATAGTCGAAGAGACCCAAAATCTGCATCACCTCGTAGCCTGCCGAGCCTAACTCGTCGTAAATCTCCTTGTTCAACTCCTTGCTTATGGTTGCATTGTTGAGCAACTCCGCAATATTCACCACAACGTAGGAGTAGCTACCGTCAACTGCATCGTACCACGACGATTCGGTTGCAGTCTCGGCCACCGCATCCAAAACATTAGGCATCGAGGCGAAAAGGACATTGTCCTTCTGACCAACAAATGCAGTCAAACCCTTCTCCACCTCTACAGAGTAGAGGTTGTTGCTAATGCGGGTTACATCAGGCGAGAATGCAAAGTAAGCCGATGCTGTATTCATAATCTTGTCGTTCACGACAGGCACAACAGCACAAAGGTTAGGCGTTACCTTCTCACGGTAGCCTCCGCTATAGTAGTTGTAGTACGGATCCCAAACTGCCTCAACGCTGATATCGTTGAGAGCGACAGTCACATCGCCCTTCACGGTGCTGAGGAACGGATTTGCGATAGCCATCAACATTGTGCTGTTCATTGCACCACTTGTCGAGCGGTTCAACTCCTTATCCAACTCCTGCTTAACCATTGGATTCTCGTTCAAGAACTTCTCCAAAGCAACAAGGAACTTCTCGCCGTCGAATGGGAGATTTGCCACCGCCAAAGTGTTCGACGGCACATACTTCAAGTTCTGATGCGAGCAAGGGCCAAGCTCGTAGTTGAGTTTCTTTGGCCAATTTGTGGTCACCATATCCAAGTCGATGCTACCCTCTGCGAAGTTGAACGCAAGGTCTATTCTGCTACCCTTAGCACTCTCCAACTCAGCGATAGCCTTCGCAAGGTCGGCGTTGTAGTCGTTCTTCAACACCGACTTCAACGCATCAACCAACGGCGTTGTGTGGAGGCAAACTGCAACATCGTTATCCTCGTATGCCGGCACAATCTCGTCGTTGCCGTCGCCATCGAGAGCACTCTTGAGTGCCTTCACAACGTATGGCTTAGCGTCAGTCTTGCCACGTCCCGAGATAGGAACTGCACAACCGAAAACTACCGCCTCGTCGTTGTAGCCCAACACCGCCGACGTGTCGTACTCGTCGAAAAAGAGTGTACCCTCTTTGGTCTCCTGAGGTGTCAAATCACCCTCACCAATGCGCTCGATAACCCTCTTCAACAACGAGGTGTTGTAGGTCTTAGCCACAAGCGCCACAAAGAGCTTGTCCTTGTCGACCAACTTAGCAAAGGTGTACATTGGAGCATCGACGTCGATACCCGTATTGCGGAGATCGTCGGCTATAGCCAACATAAAGTCGGGCATATTCTGCTTCTGCAATTCGGCACGGAAGGCATCCAAACACTCCTTCTTGGATCCACTCTTCTCCAACACCTGATTGGCATCGAATCGCAAAACCGAAATTGCATCCTCGGGGATAGCACTTGTGTAGTCGCCACCGAAGCAACCAACCAAAAGGGTAGCCGATGCCACCATCACTGCGAAATAGGTAAATAGACGTCTCATTGTTCTAAGGTTTTTATTGTTTTTGTTTGATTTTTCTGCTCTGTCGGGCGTCAAGAGTCGCCGACCCTATTGCAAATATAGTATTTTTGGGCGAGAAAAACAAAATAACACCGAGCAGATTTTGCTCGGTGTTACCTTTACCTTTCTTTACGACCTTTCATCTCCCCGCCTAAAAGTTGGAGAATGATGTCCAGCTTGTATTACTTTCCGCTAAGCCTTCAACGCCATCAGGAAGATTTGCGAAGAGGTCGAAACCTGTCCACTGCTCCACCTGGTCTACCGATACGGCGCAGTTCGTATAGGTGCTATTTGAGTAGGCCTTATTCTCGAACCAGAAGCCGATTGTCGAAGCC
>JAFYQY010000053.1 GCA_017559685.1 Alistipes sp. | reverse complement strand
GGTTTAGTTACTACCACAAAGATAGTAATTTTTTTTGAATGTCTTCTTATAACAGAAGATGTTTTTATATAGCCCGAAGCGGATTCGAAGTGCAGGGCGAATAGCTACAAAAAAAGCGACTGATGAAAATCAGTCGCTTGTCGAAATCCTTTGTGAGGTCTGAAGCAATTCGAAGTGAAGGGCGAAGCCCAAACTCGCAGGGACACTATATAGCGCAGGGCGAAGCCCGAGCAATAAATATATTCTATCCCTGCAACCGCCATTCCCAAGGTGAGCAATCGTCTCAGCAGGGTTTCGACTACGAGCTGCAGGCTCAATTTTTGTTTGAGCAAGTGAGGCAAGCTGGCTTGCAAATCACTTGAACGAACAAAAAAAAGCGACTGATTTTCATCAGTCGCTTGTCGAAATCCTTTGGAGGTCTGAAGCGGATTCGAACCGCTGTACGAGGTTTTGCAGACCTCTGCCTAGCCACTCGGCCATCAGACCATTTACCTGTTTCGGTCTGCAAATATACAAACTTTTCTACAATCTGCAAAAATTCCGCCAAAAATTCCGTTAAAAAGTGCAAAAGCGACGTTATATTGCATTCCCAAAGGGGCTATTACGGCAAAAAAAGAGTTGCGACAACGTTATCGCAACCCTTTTATGTAGATAGGTCGTACCGCTTTAGAAGTGGTTTACCTGCTCGCCAACCACTGCCGAGAGGAGGTTGTTTGCTGCCGACGATGCTCCGATACGGAACAAATCGGTAGTGAGCCACTCTGCGCCCAAAATCTCCTCGACGATAGTGTAGTACAACGCTGCATCCTCAGGTGTGCGAACACCGCCCGCAGCCTTGAAACCAACCTTCACGCCTGTCTTATCGTAGAACAACTTGATAGCACGGCACATTACAACAGCAGCCTCAGGGGTCGCTGCAACGTCGATCTTACCAGTCGATGTCTTGATGAAGTCGGTACCCGCCAACATCGAAATCAACGAAGCATCGTGAATCAACTGCGAAGTCTTCAACGCTCCAGTCTCGAGAATTACCTTCAAGATAGTGTCGTTGCCCATCTCCGACTTGATAACCTCAACCTCGTTAGCAGCTTCGTCATAGTTACCCTCGAGCACCTTGCCTACGTTCATCACGATATCGATCTCGTCAGCGCCGTTCTCGATAGCCATAGCCACCTCCAACATCTTAACCTCGAGGAAGGTCTGCGAAGCAGGGAAGCCCGCTGCAACGCTTGTAATGCGCATTGGCGAGCCATCAACTGCCAAGCCTACAGTCTCGACAAACGATGGATAGACACAAATCGAAGCTACGTTCTCCAACTCGGGATACTTAGCATAGAAGTCTACCGCACGCTTTGCAAAGGCCGACACCGACTCCACCGAGTCGTTGCAGGTGAGGGTTGTCAAATCGACAGCCGAAAGAGCAAATGCGTAGACCTCCTTGCGACAGTTACGTGCCGAGAGCTCCTTGATGCGAGCAACCTCTGCCGAAACCTCTGCATCGGTCAATGCGGGTGCAAACTCATTAAGTTTTACCTTATACTCCATATTTTTCAACTATTTAATTCCTCGTACATTCTTCTCCCAAGCCCAAGCCGAGCGCAATGTGTCGTCCAAAGAACGTTCTGCAACCCAGCCAAGCTCGTTGTTTGCGTGTGCTGTGTCAGCCCAGATAGCCACAACATCGCCTGGACGGCGTGGTGCAACCTTATAGTTGAGCTTCAACTCGTTTACACGCTCGAAGGTATTTACCAACTCCAACACCGATACTGCACGACCTGTGCCAACGTTGAAAATTTCGTAGTTTTCCTTGCACTTTTCGTCGATCATACGCTTGATAGCCACTACGTGAGCCTTTGCCAAGTCTACAACGTCGATGTAGTCACGCAAGCACGATCCATCTGGTGTGTCGTAGTCGTCGCCGAATACCGACAAGCACTCACGAACACCTGCAGCGGTCTGAGTGATGAATGGAACGAGGTTCTGAGGTACACCACGTGGCAACTCACCGATGAGAGCCGATGGGTGAGCACCGATAGGGTTGAAGTAGCGCAAAGCGATACCCTTCAAGCCCTCGCCACCGTATGCAGCCACCGAGTCACGCAAGATATCCTCGCACATCTGCTTGGTGTTACCGTAAGACGAAGTAGCCGGCTTACGTGGAGTCTGCTCGGTTACAGGCAACTCGTCTGCCTCGCCGTATACTGTAGCCGACGACGAGAATACGATGTTGTGACGACCGAACTCACGCATCAAATCGATAATGTTCATAAACGAGAGAAGGTTGTTGCGATAGTACTTCATAGGGTCTGCTACCGACTCGCCTACAGCCTTGAACGCTGCAAAGTGGATAACAGAGTCGAACTCGTACTCCTCGAATACCTTGCGGAATGCCTCCTTGTCGCAACAATCTACGTTGATGAACGGAATGTCTACGCCTGTGATCTTGCGAGCACCCTCAACGCCCGACATATCGGCGTTCGAGAGGTTGTCGGCAACCACTACATTCAAACCTGCGTTAATCAACTCAACGGTGGTGTGCGAGCCGATGTAGCCTGCTCCACCCGATACCAAAACAGTTTTCTTTCCCATATTGTTAGTTATTAGTCGTTTGTTCTCAAACACTTTGGGTCTGCACACAAACCCACTATTCTATGCAAAGTTAGAAATTTTTTATATATTTGCGTCAGATTTCTTCGAAAAATTTTGGTGTATGAGCAATATTATTACTGCCGAACATATCACGAAGCGATTTTCGGCACACACCGCACTCGACGATGTGTCGCTCGAGATACCGCAAGGCTCGGTATATGGACTGCTCGGCCCTAACGGCGCTGGCAAGACCACCCTTATCCGCATCATCAACCGCATAATCCTTCCCGACGAGGGAAGAATACTCTTCAACGGCAAGCCAATCACACAGCAGGATATCTTCCGCATCGGCTATCTCCCCGAGGAGCGAGGTCTCTACCGCAAGATGAAGGTGGGCGACCAGGCCCTTTTCCTTGCACGCCTGAAGGGGCTCTCCCGCTACGAGGCGTTAGTACGCCTAAAGGAGTGGTTTGTACGCTTCGGCATCGAGGAGTGGTGGGACAAGAAGGTCGAAGACCTTTCGAAAGGTATGGCGCAGAAGATTCAGTTTATCGTAACGGTGCTACACTCGCCGAAGCTCCTGATTTTCGACGAGCCATTCTCGGGTTTCGACCCCATCAACGCCAACCTCCTCAAGGAGGAGATTTTGCGTCTGCGTGACGAGAGTGCAACCGTGATTTTCTCGACTCACAATATGTCATCGGTCGAGGAGATTTGCGACCATATAACCCTTATCAACAAGTCTCGCAACATCCTCTCGGGCAAGGTCGACGAGATCCGCCGCTCGTATGGAGGAAACACCTTCTCGGTGCACTATAAGGGCGACGAAAAGGCTCTTATTGAGCGTTTGGAGGGCAGTTGCAAGGTACTCGAGAGCGAGAGCTCGTCAATGGGCTTCTCGTCGCTCAAGATAGACATCGAAAAGAACGAAGATATACGCTCGGTGGTGGCACTCATTAACGATACGGTCGAGCTGCGCCAATTTGTCGAGACAATGCCGTCGATGAATGATATTTTCATTAGGGCAGTGAATGGATAACCTTTCAT
>JAFYQY010000052.1 GCA_017559685.1 Alistipes sp. | reverse complement strand
TCTGATTGACGACGAGAAGATGATCGAGAAGGCGATGGCTGGTATTCGCTACACCCTGGCAAACCCTCTTCCAGATGGCACACTCGGCAGTCCGAAGGTAGATATTTCGTGGCCTACAGCGGTATTCTTCCGTGCAATGCAGGCAGCCTACAACGCCAACCCGTCGAAGGAGATGTTGGCAGCATTGGAGCGCAACTACGAGGCCTACACCGTGGAGCACCTCACCTACAGACGAAATATTATTTCGATCGAAGGTTTGCTCTGGACTGCGGCTCGCACAGGCAATAAGAAGCTTGTGGAGAAGGCCGATTTCGTACTCCGCAACCGCAAGGATTATGTGGGAGGTGATCAGAAGCACCGTGATTCACGAGTAACCATCGAGTGGCTCTCTGCCGAGAAGCCATACGAGATGCACGGAGTTACAATGTGCGAAATTCTCAAGCTCCCTATTATGCTCTATGAGGCTACGGGCAACCCTTACTACAAGCACCTTGGCGTGACTTCGTTGGAGCGTCTTTTCCGTGAGAATGAGCTTCCTGACGGACTCTTTACCTCGTCGGAGTGGACACGAGGTCGTGGTATTATGCACAGCCACGAGACTTGCGATGCGATTGATATGAGCTGGACTCTCGGCTACTACCTCGAGATTTTGAAGGAGGTAAAGTATGCCGATATGCTCGAGAAGATCGTCTTCAACGCAGGTATGGGCTCGGTGGCAAACGACTTTAAGTCGTTGCAGTACTACTCGTCGGTAAACCAGTTTATCTGCACCGGCACCTCGAACCACAACAAGGATAACTACTGCTCGACTTGGATGGCATACCGCCCGACACACCAGACCGAGTGCTGTGCAGGTCAGATTCACCGTCTTATGCCAAACTACGTGGCAAGAATGTGGCTCCGCAGCAAGGATGGCGTAGTGGCAGCACTCTATGGCCCATCGAAGTTCAAGTATAGCGACGATGTTACCCTTGTGCAGGAGACTTCGTACCCATACAACGAGCGTGTAACAATTAGTGTCGAGGCAGAGAAGGCTAAGAAGTTCGCTCTCCACCTCCGCATACCTACTTGGTGCGAGGGTGCAACACTTACTGTTAATGGCAAGAAGGTGGAAGATGTACTCGCAGCGGGTACATTCTATACCCTCAACCGCAAGTTTGCCGATGGCGATAAGATTGTGCTCGAGTTGCCGATGAAGACCGTTTGCAAGACCGCACACGGCGGGGGCGTTTGGTTCGAGCGTGGCCCACTGGTATACACATACGCAATTCCTGAGAAGTGGGAGAAGGACACTATTCGCTACGCTAATATGAACGGTAAGTACCCTGCCGACGACAATGCCTTCCCTTGTTGGAGCATCACTCCTGCAGGCGATTGGAACTACGCCGTAGCTGCCGATGCCGAGGCGAAGTTTGTGATGACAAAGAGCGGCCCACGCCTTCGTGTTAAGGCCTACCCTATCGATTGGGAGTTTGCAAAGGGGCCTAAGGGCGAGCTTCTCACTCCAGATCTCCCTATAGCACCATACGCAAAGGGCTCGGGCAAGTATATCGAGTTGAAGCCTTACGGACAGACACAGCTCCGTCTCACGGTATTCCCTGTACTATATAAGAAATAGGTATAGAACAACAATATAAAGACCGACCACGAAAAATGGTCGGTCTTTATATTTTATACCTATATTATTACTTCAATGGGTCGGCCTTAACGCCCTCGAAGGTCATCTTGATAGGGAGAATGTTGCCCTCAGCATCGAAGTGCATCTCGTCGATGCAGGTTACACGATTGTTGCCATCGGTAGCGCCGAGTGGGTGACGATGATATACGATGTAATACTTGCCGCTCTTCTGGTTGTACATCACCGAGTGGTGGCCTGCACCTGTACCGATACTCTTGTCGGTCTCGAGAATTGTGGCACGACGCTCGAAAGGACCGTATGGCGAGTCGGCGATAGCGTAGGCCACACGATAGTTGTCACGAGTCCACTTGCCCTCGCTCCACATAAAGTAGTACTTGCCATCTTTGATAAACATAAATGGGCCCTCGACGTAATCGGTAGGGGTTATCTCGTGGAAGATTTGACCATCCTCGAATGGAACGAAACCTGTGAAGTCGTCGTTCAACTTCGCCATATTACAGTGCTTCCAACCACCATAATATATATAATAGGTACCGTCTACATCTTTGAATACGAATTGGTCGATAGGCTGTGCTCCGTTTACAATCTCGCCAATGAGTGGCTTGCCGAGGTAATCCTCGAATGGGCCTGCGGGGTTATCGGCAACTGCAATACCAATACCGCCATACTCACCCTCGTGGATGTCGTTTGCACCGAAGAAGAGGTAGTACTTTCCATCCTTCTCGATGATTGACGGCGCCCACAACGCCTGGTTGATCCACGTTACACGGGTATTGTCGAGAATACGCTCGTGCTTCGTCCAGGTTACGAGATCCTTTGACGAGAAGCAGTCGAAGTGGAGCTGATCTTTGAATGGCTGCGACCAAGTTGGATATACCCAATATGTATCGCCAAAGATAACACCCTCAGGGTCGGCATACCAACCCTCGAAGATTGGATTTCCTGCTCGCTTCGCTGTACACGACGATAGCAAAAGCGCAACAACGGCAATTTTAATGAATTTCTTCATAACTGTTAAATTGTTAGTTTTAACAAAGGTAGGAAATTATCTACGAAATTAAAAATTAAAAATTTAAAATTAAAAATGGCATTGAATGGCAATCGCTCACATTTGCTCGCTGAATGGCATTGAATGGCATCGTTAGCTATAGCTCACTCAAATGACAAATAAAATGACTAAAAGAGAACTGCAAAATTAGTTTTCCGTTTTCAGCTTTCCGTTTTCCACTCTCAACTGATTTTTTGTCAGAAGTCGTGAGATGTGGTGCATCACAAAAGAAGAAACCTCGGGATAGTACACGAAGTACAAACCAACAACCTAAAAAGTCAGAATTGAGCGAGAGAATTTTGCGCCAAACAAAACAGACTAAAAAATACATTTTAGGCAGATGAGAGCAAGGCGCATAAGAAATCCGCTTGCGCAGTTTACTAAACGTAAATGAGCAAGCGGGCTCGCAGTGCGGCTCAGAAAGAGCCAATCAGAACGATTTCTAAAAATTGATTTTAAGGAGGCAGTTGCAACGCCATCAATAAAAAAGAGCAGGGCGCATACTAAAGCGTATGTGCCCTGTTCTTTTTTTGAAGATCAGGAAACAAATGTCCCTTAAAATCAATTT
>JAFYQY010000051.1 GCA_017559685.1 Alistipes sp. | reverse complement strand
GGGTACTGTGGCGCATCACGCTGCGGTATATATGGCGGAGCAGAATCTTACGCCAAAGACAAAGGCCGAGATTCGCAAATATCTCCCGCACACGCTCACCTATTACGCCACTTGGATGGATCACTATCGTACCACGATTCCGTATGAGCCACTCGATTGGTGGCACAATGTGGCTGTCGATGAGAAGAACAACATCATCGAGTTGGAAGGTCACAGCGGCTACGTGCAGTCTACTCGCATTATCAAGGAGATGGCCGATTACAAGAGTCTCCCAGACTCTCTGATTTCGCTCAATATTAAGCTCCTTACGCATATGATTGTAGATCTTCACTGTCCGTCGCACAACCGCTATTTGAAGCCGCCTTACGATTGGAAAAAACCACAGTGGCACGACAATTACTCGCAGGGTTTGAAGTTCAAATACAACGGCAAAAAGCAGGGCTATCACGGCTTCTGGGATAACTCGCCTGCAATCTTCCACAAGAATTGGCATTGCGAGAAGTTCAACGAGGAGTTGAATGTATTGTCGAAGCGTGAGGTTAAGAAGATTTGCAAGGGCACACTCAAAGATTGGGTTAAGCAGTGCGTGCAGGACAACCGAGCATCGTTCAAGTATATCGTTGCGGGCGAGGATTTCGCCAAGATTCCGAAGGAGCAGCACGACGAGATGGTGGCACTTGCCGACCGACAGCTTCAGCTTGCGGGATACCGATTGGCGTTTGTGCTCAACAGCATCTTCGACCCAGGAAAGAAATAGTATAATAAGGTGTCTTCGGCGTCGCAAGCCTTAAAACCTCTCTTATTATACAATTTCAATATACATAGGTAAAGAGAAAGGCAGACTTTATGGTCTGCCTTTTCTTATTCGTGGTGGTAGGGTTCGCCTTTGATAATCGTAAAGGCTCGATAGAGTTGCTCGGTGAAGATTGCTCGCACAATCTGGTGCGAGAAGGTCATCTTCGAGAGCGATATTTTGCCGTTTGCTCGTGCGTAGACCGCATCCGAGAAACCGTAAGGGCCACCAATCATAAGCACCAAGCGTCGCACGCCGCTATTCATTCGCTTCTGCACCCACTGCGCAAAAGCCACGCTGCGCATCTCCTCGCCCGCCTCGTCGAGCAATACCATATAGTCGCCCGCCGTGATATCCTTCAAGAGCATCTCTCCCTCAGCCGTCTTTTGTTGCTGCTCCGACAGATTCTTCGTATTTCGCAAATCGGGCAGATAGGTAATGCCGAACTTGGTATAGTGGTTTATGCGCTTCGAGTACATCTGCACCAGCGCATCGACCTCCTTCATATCGGTCTTACCAACAACAATCAATTCTATATTCATAAACTCAAGTTTGAGCAGGTTCCGTATTTGTGTCGTAAATCGTTCCGATGGACTCTTTTTGCACCTTACTTGCGTCGTAATGCTCACATCATAGACTGACTATGCTGCGCTTTCCGCCACTGCGTAACGCACAAAAATAGCCTCATCACCTCCGATTTTAATTATCGGGAGTTTTCCGTTTTCCGCTATCTAAAGATTAGCATCGCTATTCCACTCTCCATCGGCCGAGGTGCATATCACGGCACGCTCCTTCTCTACGCCCTTGAGCCATTGATAGGCCTTGTACATATTGTAGCCATTACCTGCGTTGTCTCCACCCAAAGCGTAGGCGATAATGCACGAATGGTTGCGTGTGCGGTAGTACATAGCCTTCACTCGTGCGAGATACTCGCCCAAGAGCTCGGGGTTATTCGACGGAGTGCCACCCACCTTGCGGTTTGTAGGCTCCTCGTTAGGGTTGATGTTTGCTCTCTCGATTACGTAGACGCCCAAGCCGTCGCAGATGTCGTAGAACCACTCTGGTTGTGGGTTGTCTGGCAGAAGGGTATTGAAACCTTTTGCCTTCAACGCCTTGATCTCGGCGAGAGCCTCCTCGTATGTTGTGCGGGCATTGTAGCGAGTAGACTTAATATCCACCGCCTTGCCGTTGCGCAAAATTTTGCCGTCGGCATAGGTTGTACGACCTGCGCCGAGTTGGAACGAGATATACTCACGAGGCTTGCTATCACGCTTGGTGTAGAGAGTCAAGCGGTAGAGCTTTGGGTTTGTGGCGCTCCAAAGGTTGCGTCCCACCTCGCCTAACGAAGTGCGAATGCGGAGCGTGTCAACGCTTCGTCCCGCCACCGAGAACTCACGCACGGTGTAGTCGATAAGTTTGTTGTCGGGCGAGTAGATGTCGTAGCCCACTAGGAGAGTCTCCTCGAAGTTGAAGTCGTTGCGTACGGCGATGTCGAGCTCGAGTGCAAGCCCCTTGCCGTCGGCCTTCTCCACGATGCGTGCATCGTAGTCGAAGATGTGCTTGCGGTGCTGAGCAAAGAGGTACGAGCCACTAAACTGCTCCACGAGGTTGCTCTTCGAGTCCTTGTGCAACTCGATAGCCTCCGAGCGACGGAGCAACAGCAAAATCTCGTTGTCGCCCTGTTTTAGATATGGCGAGAGGAGGAAGTCGGCAGGGGTGTATGAGTCCTCGACCGAGGCCACCAACTGCTCGTTTACCACCAGGTCGTATGCCTTGATAGTGTTTTGAATGTGGATATAGACGTTGTAGTCGCTCCACGCCGTAGGCATATTTACAGTCTGACCCACAACCTCGACTTTTCCGACCACCGTAACGCTCTTCGGTGCGAAAGTTATGTGTCGCTCGGTTTGCGAGTGGTCGTGCTTGAGTGCGGCATCACGAAGGTCGTAGACCGAAAATTCGGTGCGGTAGACCTGCTGTGCCAAGCCAATCATCAACGACGACAATGCCAATATGGTGGTAAAAAATCTCCTCATAATATATCCTATTTATCCTACTCGTTTTCGCCCTTCATCACCTTGTTCTGGCGACTGATACTCTCGATGTGGATTGCATCGAGCAGGGTGCGCAAGAATGGCTTGCTCAAGCCCAGCGACGAACTGCGTGCAAGCGCTCTCACCATAATATCCTCCCAACGTGACGACTGAAGGATGCGGACATCGTTCTCTCGCTTGATGAGACCAATCTTCTCGGCCACATTCATTCGCTCGGCAAGGAGTCGTAAAATCTCGATATCGAGGTCGTCAATCTGCTCACGCAAACCCAACAATGCACTCTTATAGCTCTCCGACTCCGACTCGCCGGCACGCCACTTTATACCCTCGAGGAGAGTGTTGAGCGCATCGGGTGTGAGTTGCTGTTTTGCATCGCTCCACGCCTCGTCTGGCGATACGTGGCTCTCAATCATCAGACCGTCGTAGTCCAAGTCTATCGCCTGCTGTGCTATGTCGGCAATATAGTCTCGGCAACCGCAGATGTGCGAAGGGTCGCAGAGCATCTGCAACTCGGGCATACGACGACGCATCTCGAGAGCAAGGTTCCACATCGGTGCATTGCGGTATTTGCTCTCGCCGTAGCGTGAGAAACCACGATGAATAAGACCGAGATTCTTAACTCTGCATACGGCAAGGCGCTCCACGGCACCACACCACAAATCGACATCGACATTCACAGGGTTTTTTACGAATACGGGCTTCTCAATGCCTCTCAACGCCTCGGCAACCTCCTGCATCGAGAACGGATTGGCCGAAGTGCGTGCGCCTATCCACAAGATATCTACGCCGTGCTCCAATGCGCTCTCCACGTGCTTTGCAGTAGCCACTTCGGTCGCTATAGGCAGACCTGTCAAAGCCTTAGCTTTAGCCAACCACGGCAACGCCTCTGCGCCTACGCCCTCGAAGGTGTTGGGCTTGGTGCGAGGCTTCCACACTCCTGCACGCAAAACATCAACCTTGCCTGTTGCAGCAAGTCCTTGCGCTGTGGCAATAACCTGCTCTTCGGTCTCGGCACTGCACGGACCAGCGATGATTAAAGGTTTCTTAAGTTTCATAATCTTTGTAACTTACTTTTCAAGTAAAACTCTCTATTAGGGTAGATAGCTTTTTCTCGAAAAGGTTAAATGACCGTTAGCGTAAAAGCTGTGAATATATCGATTTCTTCTATCCTATAATAAATATTGTAGGGCGCTTGTTGATGTCGGGCAACCCCATTTTGCGCCACTCGGCAATAGTTGCCGTGCGCACATACTCGTTAGCGGAGGTTATGTCGCAAGCGATGCAGAGACGAGTCTGCGCTCCGCACGAGGCGATAATCTGCTCGGCCAACTTCACATTGCGATAAGGCGCCTCGATAAAGAGCTGCGACTGGTGCTCGCCTACGGCACGGCTCTCCAAACGCTTTATTGCTCGTGTACGATCTGGCTCTTTTACGGGCAGATAGCCATTGAATGCGAACGACTGACCGCTCAATCCCGAAGCCATCACCGCCATAATAATCGACGAAGGGCCCACAAGAGGTACAACTTTGATGCCTGCACGGTGGCACGCCTCGACAACGAGTTGTCCTGGGTCTGCCACAGCTGGAACTCCCGCCTCCGAGATAACACCTGCCGAGCGACCGCTCTTAATTTTCGAGACCATTCGCTCGATATCTCGTGGTGAGGTGGTGTGCTCGCTCAACTCGTCGAACTCCAACTCGTCAATATGTCCCGACAAGCCCGCCTTCGATAAGAAGCGGCGTGCCGAACGCAAATTCTCGACAATAAAGTAGTCGAGCGATGTTATCACATTGCGATTGCCTTCGGGGGTTACGTCGTAGGGTAGAGTATCCTCCGAAATAGGACACGGAATAAGATATAGAGTGCCTGCCATACTACTCATTTATATATATGCGTTTTACTCGCTTTGCCACCGATGTCAAAACCTCATAAGGTATTGTGCCGAGCACAGCCGCCATATCTTCGGCGGTATTGCCCCTCTCTGCCGAGAAGATTTTTACCTCGTCGCCCTCCTCTACGCCAGCAATACCCGTAATGTCGATCATAGAACTATCCATACAGATGTTGCCTACGGTCTTGGCACGCTTGCCACCTACAATCATCTCCCACGCACCATTTCCGAGGTGGCGGTTGAGGCCGTCGGCATAGCCGACAGGGATGGTTGCAATGCGCTTCTCGCCCACGATTTTGCCGTTACGACCGTAGCCTACGGTGTCGCCGTCGTGGAGGGTGCGAATTTGTACAATGCGGGTGCGGAGCGTCGAAACAGGCTCCAACTCATCGCCTACGCTGGTCGAGAAACCGTAGAGGCCAATACCCAAACGGCACATATCGAATCTCGCCTCCTCGAATCGCAACATCGCCTCCGATGCCGCTGCGTGGCGGAGTGGACGATATGGCAAAGAGACCATAATGGCGCTGCTTATGTGGTCGAAACGCTCAATCTGCTCCTTCGAGAAGTCGTCTTGTGTGGTGTCATCAGCCACGCAGAGGTGGGTGAAAATCGAAGCCACACGCACACTCTGCTTCGCTTGTGCAAGCTCGTAGTTCAACTTTTCGACATCGCTCTCGGCAAAGCCGAGTCGGTGCATTCCGCTGTCAATCTTGATGTGGATAGGGTAGTTAATCTCGCCCGCACGCTCCACCGCCTGCACAAACGAGGCGAGCGAACGGAACGAATATATCTCGGGTTCGAGCGAGTGGGCAATCATCGTGTCGAAGCTTGCATCGTCGGCATTCAACACCACGATAGGCATTGTGATGCCACCCTCTCGCAGAGCTACGCCCTCGTCGGCAAAAGCTACAGCGAGGTAGTTCATACCCTGCTTCTGCAACATCTGCGCCACCTCCCTCTCGCCAGCACCGTAGCCCGAAGCCTTAATCATAGCAACAAGGCGTGTCGAGGCTCCTATCTTCGAGCGGAAGTAGTTGATATTGCGCACCATAGCCTGGAGATTTACCTCCAAAATGGTTGTGTGGCTATGTTGCTCCAAGCGGTGTGAGAGTCGCTCCATACGACTTGCACGGTTACCCTTGATAAGTATTGCGTGGTCGGCGATATCGAGCTTCGAGACATTCTCGAGAGTCTCTTCCACCGAGCCAAAGAATATGCTGTTTGTGCCAAAGTGGTTGCGATGCGATGCGATAGCCTCGCCGATGCCCACGAAGTGGTCGATACCTGCGTGTTGCACCATCTGCGCCACCTCGGTATATACATCGTCGCCACTCTGCAAAATATCCGATAAGACGAGCATCGTCTTGCGGTTGCCCGCCACCGAACGAAGGTTGTCGAGCGCAATCGAGAGCGAGTTCAGGTCGACGCTGTACGAGTCGTCGATGATAATCGAATTCTCGATACCCTGCTTAACCTCCAAACGCATAGCTACGGGTTGTAGTTGCGAGAAGTCGGGCGCCTCGAACTCCATCTCGGCAAAGAGTGTTGCCACAATCTCGGCATTGCGTTGCGAGGCGGTGTCGCCCATTTGTGCTACGCACACCTGCGCTGCATCCACCAACTTGTGGTCTCCGTACGCCTTCTCGATAGCTTCGGCCAATGGCGTATATGCCGAGTGGTATATAATGGTATCTGCCCCCTTTGCCAAGAGTAACTTTTCTGATATCTTCTCCTCTAACGAAGCAAAGCCCTGCTGATGTGCATCGCCAATCGAAGTGAATATCACTGTGTCGGGCTGAATCATCTTCTGAAGTCGCTCCATCTCGCCCGCTTGCGAGATACCCGCCTCGATAATGGCTGTGTCGTAGTTGCTGTCCAACATCAAAAGCGAGAGTGCCACACCCAACTGCGAGTTGTAGCTACGTGGCGAACGGAATATGCGGGCATTGCTCGGTGCGCACTGCGAAATCCACTCCTTGACGGTGGTCTTGCCATTCGAGCCCGTGATAGCCACAACCTTGCCATTGAACGCCTGGCGGTGGTGTTCGGCTAACGCCTGCAAAGCCACGAGCGAATTTTTAACAATCACTACGCCGTACAGCTCCTTCGGCATAGAGAATGACGGCTCGTGCTCCACCATAAAGGCCTTAACACCTCGCTCGGCAACCTCTGCGATATAGTCGTGCGCATCGTGATTCACTCCTCGCATAGCAACAAAGAGTGCATCGCCTGTTATTGCATAGGAACGGCTGTCGGTAGCCACCGATGTAACCTCTAAGTCACATCCGACGAGCCTACCGCCAACAATCTTTGCTATGTCCGACAAAAAGTATCTCATCGCCTACTCTTTGAAAGTTACTATTGTTATACCCGAGCCACCACGGTCAGGGTGGTCGTCGGTTGCACTTGCCACTTGTGGCAACGAGCGAAGGTAACGTCGTACCTCCTCCTTCAATGCTCCTGTGCCCTTACCGTGCAAAATAGTTACCGTGCTTACGCCCACCATAAGAGCATCGTCGACCAAAGTCTGCACTTGCTCCAACGCCTCGACTACACGCTCGCCACGAATATCTATCGAGGAGCGGAAGTTCAATCGGCGTTGCGAAATATCGGCCGAAATAACGGTGCGAGGGGTCTCAGGGCGGGTCATCCGCTTGAACTCGGCCGAGGAGATAACCTCCAATCGTGCCGTCTCGACCGTAGTCAAAATCGCTCCGAAAGCCACTTGTGCCCTCTTGCCTTGTATCTCCTTTACAACGCCCACGCCATTCTGCCCCATAAGGCGCACCTTAGCTCCCACCTCCAACGGAAGTGCCTTCTTTGCGGGTTGTTGTGGTTGCTCTGCCTTCTTCTCGGCAGGGTTATTTTTACGCTCCTCTCGTCGCTGCTGACGACGACGGAGGCGCTCCATTTCACGCTCAATGCGCTCGTTGTCGGTCGAGTTGTCTGCCTCGATCTCCTCTCGGAACTCCTCGAACTCACGGCGCAACAACTTGGTCTGCTCCTTCTCGGCTTGCGCCTCACGAATACCCTTAATAGTATTCTCGATTTGGCGGTTAGCCTCCGCCACCAACTCCTTTGCTTGCGCCTTTGCCTCGTGGATAATGCGGTTGCGCTCCTCACGGATAGTCGAGAGCTTCTCGCTCAACGCCTGCTCCATCTCCTCGACCTTGCGGTCGGTCTGACGGATGCGCTCACGCTTCTGCGCCCAATAGTGCTTATCACGAGCCACCTCACGCAACTGCTTCTCGAGGTCGATATGCTCCGAGCCCGCCTTCTCCTTTGCTGAGGCGATAATATCCTCGGGGAGACCAATCTTGCGAGCAATCTCTATCGCAAACGAACTACCTGGCTTGCCACACTCCAAGCGGAACAGAGGTCGGATGTTCTGCACATCGAACATCATCGCTCCGTTGATAACACCCTCGTGATTCGAGGCGTAGTACTTGATATTCGAGTAGTGGGTTGTGATGACGCCGTAGCAACCACTTGCCACCAACTTTTCGAGTATCGCCTCGGCAATAGCCGAGCCAATCACAGGCTCTGTTCCCGAGCCGAACTCATCTATCAAGACCATTGTGTGCTTATCGGCACCCGCCACCATCGCCTTCATATTGAGGAGGTGTGACGAGTAGGTCGAAAGGTCGTTATCGATGGATTGTTCGTCGCCGATGTTGATGTAAATCTTGTTGAAAACGGGCAACTCGCTCGCCTCCGATGCGGTAATCGGGAAACCGCATTGGAACATATACTGCAGCAAGCCTATAGTTTTGAGACAAACCGACTTACCACCTGCGTTTGGACCCGAAATAACCATTATTCGACGCTCGCCATCCAACTCTACATCGAGTGGGATGATCGTGCGTTTGTGTCGCTTGAGCGACTGCGCCAGCAATGGGTGTTTTGCGGTGTGTAATACGAGGCGATCGTCGTTCGAGATTATCGGTTTTGCGGCGCTATTTTCCAATGCCCAACGAGCCTTGGCACGCACCATATCCACTATCGCCATAAAGCCCTCGGTGCGCTCCACATCCTTGATGTCGAGGCGTACGACGTCGGTAAAGGCGGTCAAAATGCGAACAATCTCTCGGCGCTCCTCGTACTCCAACTCTCGCAACATATTGTTCAACTCGACAACCTCGGCAGGCTCGATATAGAAGGTCTTACCCGTAGCCGACTCGTCGTGGATGAAGCCATTGAGTTTGCGCTTATTTCCTGCCGAAACAGGTATTACGGCACGACCATCACGAATCGAAATCGATGCGTCGCTCTCCACAATACCGCTCGACTTTGCCGATTGCAAAATGGCTTGCAATCGCTTTGATACCTGTCCCTCGTGGCGACGAATTTGCTGGCGGATGTTGCGCAACTCCTCCGATGCGCCATCACGCACCGTGTTGTTGTCATCGACGATGCGACGAATATCTGCCACAATATTCCACAACGCCTTTACGGGCTTGGCAAGCGTGATGAGGGTAGGGTATCGCTCTACGTCGCTCTTGTGCAAGAACTGCACAAAGTCGCCTGCCGAAATCAACGCACGTCCCAACTGCACAACCTCCTGTACCTCCAAGAATGTTCCCTCGACCTTTGCCTTCTCGACTATGTCGGCAATATCGTAGAACTCCTCGGTTGGGGCGTTGCGCTCGGTGAGGAGAATCTGTCGCATCTCCTCAGCAAGGTTGTGACGGCGTGAAATCTCCTTCTCGGTGGTGGCAAAACCCTCCTCTGCAAGCAATTCACGGGCGTGCTGCATTGTACACAATGCAACAACCTGCTCACGAATGGCGCTAAAGCCAATCTTATCCTCGAAGTTCGATGGATATATGACGCTCTTTGGAGTTACCACCGCCTATCTGTTTTTTACTTTTTCTTCTCTGCCTTCTTTGCCGCTTTAGCAGCCTTCTCAGCCTGCTTCTCGTCGTACGACTTGCTACCAAATACGGTTACGTTGATGTAGCGCTTTGGATTCTCCTTCAAGTCGGCCAACAAAACCGAGAGATTCTGCGAAGCCTGAGCCAACTCCTTGTACAACTTCTCGTCAGCAACGAGGTTGCCGAGTGAGCCCTTACCCTCGTTGATCTTGTTGAGGAGGGTAGAAACCTGTGTAACGGCGTCGTTCAACTTCTGACCGAGATCCTGCTCGCTAAACGAGTGTGCCACAGTACCAACGTCGGTGATGAGGCTGTCCAATTTTGCACCATTCTGGTTGAGTGTTGCGCAGAAGCCGTCGATGTTTTTGATGATGTTCGACTCCTCCAACTCCTTCAATACGCCGTTGAGGTTGGCAATAGCCAAAGTGATGTTCTGTGCGTTGTCGCCAACGAGACCGTCTACGTTCGAAATGGTCTTGTCTACGTTGTCCAAAACCTTCACTACACGCTCCTTGATGTCGCCCAACTCGTTGGTCAACATCTCGAACATATCGAGCGAAGAGCCGGTAGCAATCTGGTCGCCATTGCTCAAATATTCGGTCGCTTGACCGAGCTTAATCTCGATGTTCTTGCCGCCCATCAAACCTGCACTGAACATCATAGCACGAGAGTCTACAGGGATGTCGTACTCGCTGCTGATAGAGAGAGTGACATCTACGCCGCCCTTCTCTTTGTTTACCTCGACGTCTGTAACCTGGCCAACCTTTACACCGCTGATGACAACCTGTGCAGCGTTCTGCAAACCTGTTACATTCTCGTAGTGGGCTGTGTAGGTGTTGGTACGACCAAGCACATCGCTACCGCTCAAAAAACGGATGCCTGCCCAAGCGCAAAGTAGAATTACTACTGCGTAAATTCCGATTTTAACCTCTTTTCTCATCTTTGAAATGTTTTTATGTTGTTTGTTTTTGTTTCCTATTTATCAAAAGCCACTATAAATGCCTGTGGGAACTCCTTGCGCACCTCTGCAATATGCTTTTGCGACAACTCCTTGCTTGAGAATTCGCCATAGCAATACTTGTATTTGAGGGTGCTTGTGCCCTCCAATATCCAAACTTTGCCTTTGTAGCTCTTCAACTCGGAGCTGTTTGTCGAGACCTTGCTCACACTCGCCATCAACTGTATGGTGTATCGCTTTACCGTAGTTGCCGAAGGCTGTTTAGGCTTCGCCTGAGTCGCCTGAGAGGGTTGGCTTGGTTGCTTTGACTGAGCAGGCTGATTTTGCACCTTGGTCGGTTGTGTCGGAGCAGGAGCAGGAGTTGGAGCAGGAGCTGGAGCGCTGTCTACGAGTGTTGAGCGGTTTACCACGTCGAGGTATCGCTTTACAGCACGGAAAATCGCAGCCGAAATCTCCTTTTGACCCTTCTCGGAGGTGATGTACTTCAAATCTTTTGCATTCGACATAAAGCCGATCTCGGTGAGTACGCTCGGCATATCGGTGGCATAGAGCACCTTCAATGGCTGGCGACGCACACCTCTATTTGTGAAGCCCAGCTTTACATACTCCTCCTGGATAAGTCGAGCCATCATCTCGCTGAATTCGCCGTATGTGAACTGCAAATTCTGGATGTAGGCACGAACTATCGTTGCGGTCTTCTGGTCCGACATATCGAGCAACTCCTCTTTGTTGTTGAGGTAGAGGGCATTCTCGTTGCGCTTCTGCTCTCTTGTGGTCTCTCCCATAATGAGCGTCTCCACACCGCATACTGCGCTGTCATTGTGGGCATTCGAGTGGATAGATATGAAGAGGCTTCCGTTGTTGCGGTGAGCAATGTCGGCACGAGCCTGCAAATCTTCGGAGAGGTTGCTCGAGAAGTACTTATCGGTGGTGCGGGTATATACAACCTTCACATTCGGAATGTTCTTTTCGATAAGCGCACCCACCTTGAGAGTCACCGACAAGTTGATATCCTTCTCGTCTACGCCGCCATAGCTGGCACCCGGGTAACGAGAGCCTCCGTGACCTGCGTCGATGATGATAACTTTTACGCCTTGTGCAACATTTTCTGCTCCAAATCCGTTGTAAGGAAATAGGAGTGCAAGCAGAGCAATCAGCGGTATTAGATATCGAAACTTGTTCATAATGTTTGTTATGTCTACTTTTTTTATTACCTTTACGCCCGTTTTAATTGCGTACATGTGCGTATAAGGCGGGTTTGTTGGCGTTTTTGCCGACTCGTCGGCAAAGGTACGAAAAATTTTGGAATTTTGAAGCATTTTAGGCTGAAATATCTCGTTTTGATGGTTGTCGCAATGGCGATGGCTCACGTCGTGCTTGGTTCAGCTCGTCCACACTCGTTGATGGATGAGGTGAGCAAGGCCGATTCGCTTGCGCCTGTAGCACCCGCTCGAGACAGCAATGCTCAGCCTGCGCAGGAGATATCTCGTCGCATACGTCGTACTACTACAACAAAACGAACCGAGGTGCAACCTTTGGCGACGAAAGATAGTGTGCGTGGCACAGACTCTCTACCTGCGGTAAAACTCTCGCAGCCCGACACCACCGCCAAGCGAGGTGGCTCGATGATTGACGAGATTATTACAGGAAAGAACACCGACTCGCTCCACTACGACGTATTGAATAAGAAGGTCTATATCTACAATAAGGGCGAAATCAAGTATGAGAATATGGGTCTGCAGGCCGACTTTATGCAGATCGATATGAACAGCAAGGAGATTTATGCCTACGGTAAGGCCGATTCGGTAGATGGCAAGCCTTCAAAGACTCACCCTGTATTTAGCGAGGGTGGTTCGTCGTATACGATGGATACGATTAACTACAACTTCGGCTCGAAGAAGGCCTTTATTCAGGGTGTTGCAACGCAGGAGGGCGACGGCTGGTTGGTTGGTGGTCAGATTAAAAAGATGCCTGACAACTCGATCAACATCCGCCACGGTAAGTATACCACTTGCGACCAGACCGACAACCCTCACTTCTACCTCGCTATGACTAAGGCGAAGGTTATCCCAGGCAAGAAGATTATCACGGGCCCTGCATACTTGGTTATGCACGACGTGCCTATCTACTTCGCTTGTATCCCCGAGGGCTTCTTCCCTGTGAATATGGGACCAAAGTCGGGACTGTTGATGCCGTCGTATGGTGAGGATGCCTCACGAGGCTTCTTTATCCGAGGTTTGGGCTACTACTTTATTATCAACAAGCATATCGACCTTGCCCTTACGGGAGGTATCTATACGCTCGGCTCGTGGGAGGTAAACGCATCGTCTCGCTATGTCAAGCGATATAAGTATCGAGGCAATCTCAACTTCGACTTCTCGGCTATCAAGACGGGCGATAAGGGCGAGCCTGACTATATCAAGCAGAACAACTTCCGCTTCACTTGGACACACTCGCAAGATCCTAAGGCTAATCCAGGTTCGACATTCTCGGCATCGGTAAACCTCTCGTCGAGTGGTTACTCTAAGTATTCGGCTACGACGCTGAACGACATCCTTGCAACGCAGACCAACTCCTCGATATCCTACTCGAAGAGCTGGGCAGGCACTCCGTTCTCGCTCTCGATGAATGTGGGTGTGTCGCAGAACTCGCAGACACGACAGTTGGCTATCACATTGCCAAATATCGTCTTCAATGTGGCTCGTGTCTATCCGTTCAAGCGCAAGGAGTCGATGGGTAAGCAGCGTTGGTACGAGAAGATTGGTTTTACCTACTCGGCAAAGCTTACCAACTCGGTGTCTACGCCTGAGAAGGATCTGTTTACGATGCAGACCTTGAAGAATATGCGCAACGGTGTGGAGCACTCGTTGCCGATATCGACCTCGATAAACCTCTTCAAGTATATCAACATCTCGCCATCGTTCAACTACTCGGAGCGTTGGTACTTCTCTCGCCAAAACCAGCAATGGAATCCTGAGACCAACCAGATTGAGACGCTCGACCCTGAGTATGGTTTCTACCGTATCTATAACTATAACGCCTCGGTGTCGGCAAATACCACTATCTACGGTATGTGGCAGATGAAGAAGAAGACTGCAAAGGTGCAGGCTGTGCGCCACACCATCACTCCGCAGATTGGCTTCTCGTACGCCCCTGACTTCAGTAAGCAGAAGTATGGATACTATCAGACCGTGCAGACCGACTCGCTCGGTAACCACAAGGTCTACTCGCCATACTCGAATCAGCCGTATGGCGTTCCAGGTGCAGGACAGCAGGCGAACTTGAACTTCTCGCTCTCGCAGTCGCTCGAGATGAAGGTGTTGAGCAAGCGTGATACTACGGGTGTCAAGAAGATTAAGCTTATCGACGAGTTGCGAATCAGTGGATCGTATAACTTCCTTGCCGACTCGCTCGGCTTGTCGAACTTGCCTGTGTCGTTCCGTACAACCCTCTACAAAAACTTCGGTTTGAATCTCTCGTTTACGCTCGATCCTTACGAGGTTACTCCGCAGGGTAAGCGCATCAATCAGTTGATGATTAAGCGAGGCATTCTCGGTCGAGTTACAAGCACGGGTTGGAGCTTTGGTTATACCTTCCAATCGAGAAAGGACAAAACGCCTGCGTCGAACGATATCAACACCATACCTCCGGAGTACTTTAATCCATTCTCCGACCCGTATGGTCTGATGAATCCTTCGCTACGAAGGCACTATATGGCAAGCTCCTACTACGACTTCTCGATACCGTGGAATATCGGATTTAACTACGTCATAAGTTACGGTATATCCTACGTCGATAACGGTACGACGGGCTTCAAGCGGAATGTATCGCAGACGATTGGTTTTAATGGTAGTGTGAATATCACGCCAAAGACGGGTATCTCATTTACCTCGGGATTTGATATACAGAATAGGAAACTGACCACCACATCGGTGTCGATAACACGAGATTTGCACTGTTGGCAGATGTCGTTTGTGTGGATTCCGTTTGGATCGCATAGAAGCTGGAGTTTCAATATCGGAGTTAAGGCTGCATCGCTTGCCGACCTGAAGTACGACAAGAGCCAGTCGATGTACGACAACCTCTTCTAACAGAGCGTGAAACGGTACATCTTTTGTGCAAGCTAATAGTATAGAACAATAAAAATTAAGAGATATGAATAAGCAAAAGACAGAGAATCAGAACGTTGAGGAGAAGGGGGTAGTGGTTGAGGAGACCGCAACCTCGACCAACGAAGGCGCCGCAAATGCCAATATGGCAGAGGGCGAGGAGCAGGGTGCTGACACCGTGGCAGAGGAGGCTCCAAAGGTTGAAGAGATTGATTGGCGAGATAAGTATCTCCGTTTGCAGGCGGAGTTCGACAACTTCCGCAAGCGTACCTTGCGTGAGAAGATGGCTCTTATCGAGTCGGGTGGTAGCGATGTGTGGAAGGCGGTATTGCCTGTGCTCGACGATATGGAGCGTGCTATTGCAGCTTCGGAGAAGAGCGAGGATATCACCGCTTTGCGTGAGGGCGAGAAGCTTATCTACAACAAGTTTGTCGATATTATGCGTCAGAAGAGTGTTGTGGAGATTGAGGCTCTCGACACCGATTTCAACCCCGATTTGCACGAGGCTGTAGCTCGATTTGCGGCAGGCAGCGAGAAGTCGGGCAAGGTGATAGATGTTGTTCAGCGTGGCTACAAGCAGGGCGAGCAGGTGTTGCGTTACGCTAAGGTTGTAGTTGGAGAGTAATTGAGAACGGAAAAACTGAAAAAGCTAATAGCTAATGGCTAACAGCTAAGAGCAAAAAATATGGCAGAAAAGAGAGATTACTATGAGGTGTTAGGCGTTCCGAAGAATGCTAATGCCG
>JAFYQY010000050.1 GCA_017559685.1 Alistipes sp. | reverse complement strand
TTGCTCTCGCTTTTGGTTATGCGTCTCTCGGTTGAAGATTGGGTTGCGCCTATGTTTGCGCCTATGGCCGAGATGTCGGCGTGGGAGATTGGAGGCATCACGCTCGGAGCTATACTTACACTGATGGTGGGCGAGCGCATTTTGCTCTTTTTTGTAGGTGTTGTGAGCGAGCGAAACGACCTGTGCAGGGAGATTTGGCACACAAAATTGCTCTATTTCAGCCTTGCTATTGTGCTGCTCTCGCCGATGCTTATTCTCGCCCTTCTGACCGACGGCAGAGTGGCTAATATCGCCCTTTTTGTCTCAGTCATAGTGTGTTTGTTATCGCTCGTTTTATTCATAAAAGAGACTTTTTTGCTCTTTCGAACACAAAGATTTTCTATTTTCCATTGGTTTTTGTATCTTTGCGCCCTGGAAATCTTTCCCCTGTCGTTGCTACTCGCTCCGATAGTGCGTGGATAGGTTCAAAATAGAGTGAAGATATGAGTAATACTATAAAGAAAATTCTTGTTGCGCAACCGGCTCCTCCCATCGTAGAGAAGTCGCCTTTTTTTGAATTGTCAAAGCGTCTTGACGTTGAGATCGACTACAACCCTTTGATCAAGGTTATTGGCGTTACTCCAAAGGAGTTCCGTAGCCAGCGCATTAACATCCTCGACCATACAGCGGTGATTTTCACCTCTCGTACCACTATCGACAGCTTCTTCCACATCTGCGAAGACGCCCGCATCACGGTACCCGAGACTATGAAGTACATCTGCTCGACCGAGAGCATTGCTCTCTACTTGCAGAAGTATATCGTATATCGCAAGCGTAAGATTTCGTTTGCTGACGGTTCGTTCCAGGGCTTGATCGAGCTCGTAGTGAAGAACAAGGCCGAGAAGATGTTGCTCTCGCTCTCTGAGCCACACAAGCCAGAGATTCCTGAGGCTCTCACTCGCCTCAATATCAACTACACGCCTATCATCTTGGTGCGCACGGTTGCTACCGACATCACAGCCGAGGAGTTGAAGGGGTACGATATGGTGCTTCTCTACTCTCCGTGGGATGTGAAGAGCATCTGCGAGAAGATGCCTGTGGAGGAGATGCCTACAATCGCAACCTTCGGCGAGGGAACGCTCAAGGTGGCTGTCGAGAAGGGCATCCACGTCAAGGCTAACGCTCCAACACCTGCAGCACCGTCACTCGCAAAGGCCGTAGACCTCTATATTCAGCTCGTCCGCAATGGCGAGAATGTCGAGGATATCGCCTTCGTAAGCGACGAGCGCAAAGAGGAGTTCTTGCGTACACAGCAGAGCCGACTCGCAAAGAAGAGTCGCTCGAAAAAGTAATCGAGAATTATCGAACAGATGGAATACAAGCTCCCAAAATCGGAAAAATTGCACTCGTTCGGGGCTATCCGCCGACTCTTTTCGGAGGGACGGGGAGGTTTTGTATATCCATTCCGCTATGTGGTCTACGCCGAACACGCCGAGGAGATGAGCGCCGAGGTGCTCTTTTCAACACCCAAGAAGTTCCTCAAGCGTGCCAACAAGCGCAATAAGGTGCGTCGCCGTATGCGTGAGGCGTATCGTCTGAATAAGGAGTTGCTCCTCTCGAGCAATGAGCCTCGTATGATGCAGATTGCACTAATCTACTCCTCGAAGGAGATTATCGACTATAACACTATCGAGAATGCCACAAAAAAGATTTTGGAGCTCATCGCTAAGTAGCGTCCGTCGAGTAGTGGCGTTGCCGTTTATCGGGCTTATACGCTTCTATCAGAAGTTTATCTCGCCCCTCAAGCCGCCATCGTGTCGCTTTACACCCACCTGCTCGCAGTATGCCATCGAGGCTATTCGCAAGTATGGCCCAATCAAAGGGTGTTGGCTCGCCGCCAAGCGCATAGGTCGCTGCCACCCCTGGGGAGGTTCGGGTTACGACCCCGTACCATAATAATATATATAGTATAGGCCTGCAGAGATGCAGGTCTTTTTCTTTGAATTCAAAATGCAGAATTCAAAATGAGTTTTCCGCTCTCCACTAAGAATTGGAATTTAAGCAGATTGTCGAAATGCAACGCCACAAACGCTGCTTAAAAACAATTCTATTTCTCGTCAGAAGTCGTGAGATGCGACGCATCACAAAAGAAACCTAAAAACTGTTTTTAAGTAGATGAGAGTAAGGCAAACGAGAAGCCGAGCCCGCAGCATACTCGACGTATGTGAGGACTCGGCTATCGATGTTTAACGCAGCTATCGCTGCTTAAAAACAGTTTTTATTTCTCCTTGAGAGCAGCGTGAGCAGCAGCCAAACGTGCGATAGGCACACGGAATGGCGAACAGCTTACGTAGTTGAGACCTGCATAGTGGCAGAACTCTACAGACGATGGCTCACCACCGTGCTCACCGCAGATACCGCACTTGAGGTCGAGACGAGTCGAACGACCCTTCATAACTGCCTCACGTACCAACTGACCTACACCATTGCGGTCGAGAACCTTGAATGGGTCTGCCTTGATG
>JAFYQY010000049.1 GCA_017559685.1 Alistipes sp. | reverse complement strand
TCTACTCTCTACACTTAAAATTGTTTTTAAGCAGATGGTTGCAAGGCATCCTCAAGCAGGCAAAAATAAGGAGGTAAATACAACAATAACAAAGGCTCCCGACACCGCAGCATAGTAGACCTATGTAAGGATGTCGGGAGTCTTTTTAGGGGAAGTAGTTATCCCTTATTTTTGTCTGCTATCGGATGCCGTGCTTCTTAAGAATCTTACGAATCGGCTTCTCTATCGCCTGAGCCCAACGGTGGTAACCATACGAGTATGGGTGAGTACCATCGGCTGAGGTGAGGTGGTCGGTACCGGTCTGATTTGGAACATTTACGAAGTATACATTCTTGTACTCCTTGGTAACCTTAGCGAGTGTCTCCTCAACAAAGTTGATACGATCCTGCTCACGCTTCTCGTAGCCTGGAGAGAAGTTACGGCTCTCACGATAGATAGTATTGAGGAAGATAATCGGCATATCAGGATTACCCTTGCGTACAGCCTCGATGAATGGGCGGATACGATCCTTAATTTGTGGGATATTAGGGTTTGAGAACGCATCGCAGATAAGCGCATCGGCATTGATCTGGCCAAACACCTCGCCGAGGTATGGCTGCAACTTACTATTACCCGACATACCGAACGAGCAGAGGTGCCAATCGGTTGCACGAGAGAGGAATGCAGGCCAAGTCAAGCCAGCACCCGAGGCGCACGAGCCGTGAGTAAAGCTCGAGCCAAAGACTGCGATATTGTGGCGGAATGGGTTCTTCATCTTCTCGATATCAGAGCCAGGTGTTACACCAATCTCCAAGCCCTCCAACTCCGAGAAGAGAGGGAGATAGAGCAAGCACTCCTTCTCGCCATCGTACATACCAGAGATGATGTGCAAAGGCTCAGCCATCTTGTCGAAGCGTGATGGGTGTGGAGTGATTTTGTGTGCTCTAGAAGCTGCCCAAGTCCACTCGCCGTCAGCATCCTTAATAAAGAGGTTGAAGCCCTGAGTAGAGGTCAATGGAGCATACTGGTTCCAGATTGTATTCTTGCCATAGCGAGCCTTCACGTAGATCGTCTTTGAGTTGGTTTTGAATACGATAGCCAAGCCCGAAGCCATCTTGAGCAAGTGAGCCTCGCCCTTAGTGATGCCCTCAATCTTCTCGGTCTCCATACGGTGATAAGGGTTAGTTGTCTCGCACAACTTACCAATCATTGTGAGGTCGAGTGCATTTACATAATCGAGCTTCGGAGCCTTTCTCTGTGCAGTTACCGACAATGCCATTGCCACGCAAACTACAGCCATAAATAATCTTTTCATTGTTCTATTTTTTAGGGAGTTACTATTACTGAAAAAATAGGGTTGCCCTTAAATAAAGACAACCCTTTAATTGTAATTTTAGAGATTATTTCTCCAACTCGTTCAAGATACGCATTGCAGCATCGAGAATAGTTGTATCGTCAAGCGTTACAACGCCACCGTCCGGACCCTGCTCAAAGTGAACACCTACCGAACCCTTAGCGTCAAAATGCTTTCCGCCAAAATAGTTACGCACGGTCTCTACATCGAGACCCAACTCATCTGCAATACGCTGTGAACTGCCGCTTGGAAGTCTATCCTTGATACGGCGCAACTCGTTAAATGTGATAATCATAAAACTCAAATTTTAAGTGTTATTTCGTTGATTGTTTTTCTTTCGTAGTACTAAATTAAAACATTTTTCTCAATCTACAAAATTTTCACTCAAATTTTTCGTTTTTTTTATCGAAAATCTATCAATTCAAACCCTTTATATTGCTCTTTGGAGAATATAGGTAGTCGTTGTGTTGTGGTTTGGCACGACTTGACACTTATCTCTACCCTATTCTCACCTGCGCCATATTGCAGTTTAGCCACGCTTTGGCCGTCAGGAGTGGTTACAACATATATCGCCTCGCCCGACTTTTTAGGCGTTAGGCGCAACGCTACACAACAACTTTCGACACTCTCCTCGATAATATAGTCGGTAGCAATGTGCGACAGACCATTCAACGAGTTGAGCAACTCCTTCTCGTAGACATCGGCTCTATCCAAGATTATCTCCTTCGCCTCGCCTCGCACCTCGTAGCGCAACGAGTCGATAATAAACACCTCCAAATCGGCAGCCTTCAGGTAGGAGTTCTTGCCATCGACCAACATAGTGCCGCTATGCTGTTCGTCGCCTACACGCATAACAAACGACACCGAGTATCGTCCCAAACTCGAATAGTGGCGAGAGATTGCTTCAAGACGTTTCTCGCCCCTCTCGTCGGCCACAGCCGAGAGAGTTGCAAACATCATCAATATGGCGATAAACTTTCGCATATCACTACTCCACTCCAAGAGCCTGCAACAACTTCTCCAACTCCTCCATATCGTGAATTCGTGTATCACGAGGCTTCGAGCCATTTGCTGGGCCAACAATACCCGCCTGTTCCAACTGTCGTGTGATACGACCTGCACGGTTGAAGCCTACATTATATATACTCTGAATCGAAGAGGTAGACAATCTTCCACTTGCAACGGCATCACGAGCCACCGCAGCAAAATACTCGTCGTACTGACGAGGTGCACCACTCTCGCTACCGAAGTTTGGCTCCGAGCCACCGCTACCCGACGAGCCATCCTCGAAGTCAGGCAACATATAGGTGCCTGTAGGATATGGGTACGGCTGTTGCGAGATATGATTTACGATATCGCACACCTCAGGGGTGTCGACAAATGCGCACTGCACACGGGTGAGCTCGCCGTTAATCGAGATAAGCATATCGCCTCGACCGATGAGCTGTTGTGCTCCCGGCTGATCGATAATAGTACGTGAGTCGGTCATCTGCATCACACGGAATGCGATACGGGCAGGGAAGTTCGCCTTGATAGTACCTGTAATAACCTTAACATCAGGTCGCTGAGTTGCGACAATAAGGTGGATACCGATAGCACGAGCCTTCTGAGCCAAGCGCATAACGGGTTTCTCGACCTCCTTGGCGGTTTGGATAAGGTCGGCAAACTCGTCGATGATAACAACGATATAAGGCATCAAAGAGCCATCAATCTCGTGCTTACGCACCTTCTCGTTGTACTCAACGATATTTCGCACCTCGGCGTCACCGCACTTTGCGAGACGACTCTCCATCTCGGCGCACAACGAGTTGAGCGTGTAGATAGCCTTCTTAGGGTCTTTCACTATAATATCGTCCTCCGACTCCATCTTCGCCAAGTAGTGATTCTCCAACTTTTCGTAGAGCTTAAACTCGACGGTCTTAGGGTCGATAAGCACAAACTTCAACTGCGAAGGATCCTTGCGGTAGAGCAACGATGTGATGATAGCATTCAAGCCTACCGACTTACCCTGACCTGTAGCACCCGCAACGAGCAAGTGAGGCATCTTGGCCAAGTCGAATACAAAGTTCTCGTTCTGGATGGTACGACCAATAACAACAGGAAGCTCCGCCTTGAAGTTCTGGAAGCGCTCCGACTTAATGGCCGAACGCATCGACACGGTCTCTTTATTAATATTTGGCACCTCGATACCGATAGTTCCCTTGCCAGGAATTGGAGCGATAATACGGATACCACGAGCCTTCAACGACTGAGCGATATCGCTCTCGAGGCTCTTTACCTTTGCAATTTTAACGCCCTTCTCCTGCACGATCTCGTACAACGTAACGGTTGGGCCAATGGTTGCGGTCATCGATACGATAGGCACACCGAAGTTACCCAAAGCCTCCTCGATACGTTGTTTATTCTCCTCTATCTCCTCGTTCGAAACCTCGGCACCATTCTCGTGGCTGAGAAGACACTCAACCTTCGGGAATTGGTAGTCAGGAGTGCTATCTGGGTCGTATGGACGACGCTTGTCAATCTGAGCCGATGAGAGCTCAGGGTCGGTATGCTCTGTAACCTCAACCACATCGATATTAGACTGCGAATCGGTCGTATTCTCAGTCTCAGTAACAACATCTTCCGGTGTTGGTTCAACCTCAGGCTCAGTTGGTTGTTCTGGCGCTGGCTGAGGCTCTGGTGTTACAGGTGTTGGCTCTGGTTGTGGTTGTACTGTAGGCTCCTCCGTCGCACCAACTACTCGTACCTGGTCGCCACCCTCGACTGCGTCATTCTCGGCAGCGGCGTTCTCTTTTTGAGCCTTGCGATCCTCACGCTTGCGTGCAACAAACTCTCGAGCGGTAGAGAGCAAGTCCTTGCTCTGCTCCACACCGTTGATTGTAGTGCGCTTTATGAAGTCGATAAAATTGAGATTAATGATAACGCCTGTCAATATCCACGCTGCAACGAGTGTGAGGATAACACCTATAACACCGATCTTATCGTCGAGCATATTGACTATTGCGAGACCAAATTCGCCACCCAAGTCGCTACCATACAAACCCTCGCCAAACGGAAGGAATGCCAAAGTGAGCGATCCACAAATTGTAATGAGCATTATCGAGAGTGCAGTACGCCACAACACTCGTGAGCGTTGCATAATGAAGAAACCGCCAAACAATACGCCAATTACAGGTATGAGCAAACCGCACAAGCCGAACGACTTGCCGATAAGCATATGCGCCAAAAACGCACCCATAGGGCCACCGATGTTTGCCACCTCGACATCTGCATTCTGCGGGTTGTTTGCAACAGCTGCCACATCGTTCTCCCAAACGAAGAGGTGTGCTACCGAGGCGATAAACAAATATACCGAAAAGAGAAACAGCACAAGACCGCCTATCCACAATGCTCTCTCCAATGTGTAGCGAGCCCCAACCGAATTGCCAGTGCTATTCTTGCGCTTTTGCTCTGCGTTAGAAACGCCTTTACCATTTTTTGCCATATCTTGTTCTGTTTTTATCTATTTTGAAACGCCTTATTTCGCAATCGCTCGACATAAGCCTCGTCGGCAAAGGTCAAAAAGCGATACTCGGACTTGCCCTCTGTTTTGGCTATGCCACCCTCCTCGAGCAGTGCTATAACCCTTCGTGCCACAGCCGCCGACGAGTCGATAATCTCAACGCCTTCGCCCGCAACACTCGCAATCTCGGCTCGCAGGAATGGGTAGTGAGTACAACCCAAAACTATCTTATCGGCTCCCGCCTCGACAAGTGGTTGCACAGCCTTGCGGACAATCTCTGCGGTCTCGGGAGTATGCTCTCGATTCTCCTCGACTGCCTCGACAAACCCTTCGCCTACCGCCTTCAGGATTGTAACCTCCGAACCAAAGCGCTCCTCTGCCCTACGGAAGTGGTCACCCTCGAGCGAGCGTTTCGTAGCCAATACTCCGATAATGCCCGACTTCGTGGTGAGTGCCGCAGGTTTTACCGCAGGCTCAAGACCAACGAACGGGATATCGGGATATTTCTCACGCAGATACTTAATTGCTACCGCTGTAGCCGTATTGCAAGCCACAACAATCATCTTGCAACCCTCCGAAAGCAACCTCTCGACCGCCTCCTCAGTGAACTTGAGCACCTCCTCACGACTGCGTGAGCCGTATGGGCATCGAGCACCATCGCCGAGGTATATCAAAGACTCGTATGGCAGTGCATCGTGTAATGCCTGCCAAACCGAGAGTCCTCCCAACCCCGAATCGAATATGCCAATCGCTCTATTCATCTGCGTTCTTTACCAATTCACACAATCTGTCGACTATCTCCCAATCGCTTGTTTGCGAGCAGTCGAACACTATATCAGCCTTCTCGTATATAGGTTCACGCTCGGCTATTCCGTCTCGCATAACCTGCAAAACCTCCTCGTCGCTCAAGCCTCGAAGCTTCGGACGCTTAAAGCGGCCGTGTGGCGAGAGTCGAGAGAGAATCTGCTCGGGTGTACGCTTGAGGTAGACCAAAACTCCTCGTTCTGCCATCCACGCCTGGTTGTCGCCCCATACGGGAAGTCCTCCGCCCGTCGAGATTATCGCATCTTCGACCTCGGCGGTCTTCTCCAAAGCTCTGCGCTCCGCCTCACGGAAATACTCCTCGCCTGCATAGGTTATAATATCGGCAACCTCGGCACCCTCCGCCTCCTCGACCATCTTATCGGTGTCGAGAAATGGGAGTTCGGTGCGCTTGGCAATCTTGCGACCGAGGGTACTCTTTCCCGTACCCATATAACCCGTCAGATAGAGACGCATCGCAGTTTCTCGTTAAAACAAATTCAACTGTTCGCTCTCTCCCTCATCAATATTATGACGAATAATCTCGATAGGGGTATTGCTGTTATCCACCGGCTTCACCTCGGTTACAACCTCCTCAGTATCAACATCCTGAATTGTATCGTCGGCTGCATCGTCGTCGATAGGCTCGTCAGTTGGCTCTGGCTCGATAATCTCGGGCTCGATAAAGGTCAACGTTGCCACGTCGAATGTAGTCAATCGCTTACCCTTCGCCTTGCACGACTTAACGCCTACGAACTCCTCGACATTTACGATGTCAGCTGGGCGATTTTCGTGTGCACCCTTATAGGTAACCTCCAACGTTGCACCCTTTGCGCCCGATATGCACTCGAAGCGACACGAGCCATCCTCGTCGAGGAAGTACTGTGCCTTGTCGGTCTGCTCGAGCTGGAAACGCTTCATATAGTAGTAGCCCTGCTCCTTGTCGAAGTAGCAGAGGTTGTAGACCTTACCCGCCTCGTAACGCTCAACACGTACGGTGTCGTCTGGGAAGTGCTGCTGGGTGTCGAAGCCTGTGATGTAGGCGAGATTCTTCGCTGTCCACACCACAATCTTGTC